>NZ_RZRP01000001.1:0-30524 GCF_003997795.1 Mesorhizobium sp. M7A.F.Ca.US.005.03.2.1
AGCCTGGACAGTGGAGACGTGGCCCCATGAGCGCAGCGGAGCAACTCCAGGCGGAAACCAAACCGGCGGCTGCGCTTTCTGTTCGCCATCTCGTCAAGGACTTTCCGGTTCGCGGCGGCCTCGTCTTCGACCGTGCCGTTGCCCATGTCCGTGCGGTCGCCGATGTCTCGTTCGACGTAGCACCAGGCGAAACGCTGGGTCTGGTCGGTGAATCCGGTTGCGGCAAGTCGACCCTCGGGCGCTGCCTGATGCGGCTGATCGAGCCGACCAGCGGCGAAAGCTGGTTCCGTGGCCAGAACCTGCTCGCGCTCAATCACGAAGACATGCGCCTGATGCGGCGCTACATCCAGCTCGTCTTCCAGGATCCCTACGGGTCGCTGCATCCGCGCATGCGCATTGCCGACAACATCGCCGAGCCGCTGCGCATGAGCGACATGTCGGCGACCGACCGCCGCGCGCGCGTCGCCGAATTGCTCGAACTGGTGCGGCTCAATCCCGAGCATGGCAAGCGCTATCCGCACGAACTGTCCGGCGGCCAGCGCCAGCGCGTCGTCATTGCCCGCGCGCTGGCACTCAATCCGCAAGTGGTGATCCTCGACGAGCCGGTTTCGGCCCTCGACGTTTCGGTGCAGGCCGGCGTGCTCAATTTGCTCAAGGACATCCAGCAATCCTTCGGCACCTCCTATCTGTTCATCGCGCATGATCTGTCCGTCGTGCGCCACATCTCGCATCAGGTCGCGGTGATGTATCTCGGCAAGATCGTCGAGATCGCGCCGGCGGCCGAACTCTATTCGAGGGCGCTGCATCCCTACACCCAGGCGCTGCTGTCGGCGGTGCCGCTCGCCAATCCCGAGAAGGAGCGCAAGCGCGAGCGCATCGTGCTGAGCGGCGATGTGCCGAGCCCGCTCAACCCGCCATCCGGCTGCCGCTTCCGCACGCGCTGCTTCAAGGCGCAGGCGATCTGCGCTGCCGTCGAACCGCCGCTCGATCCGGCCGGTGGTTCGCATCGCGTCGCCTGCCATTTCCCGGAGCCGGTCAACACTTTCAGGGCTGTCTGAGTGGCCTGTCGAATTCACCCGAGGGAATTTTGATCGTGACTGAGGACCATTCCGCGAATGCCGGTACGGCAGAACCCGCGCGCTTGCCGCTCGAAGGCATCAAGGTTCTCGACCTCTCGCGTGTGCTGGCGGGTCCCTGGGCAACGATGAGCCTTGCCGATCTCGGCGCCGAGATCTGGAAGATCGAGAACATCGACGGCGGCGACGACACCAGGGCGTGGTCGGTGCCGAGCTACAAGGGTGTCTCGACCTACTATCTCTGCGCCAATCGCGGCAAGCAGAGCATCGCGCTCGACATGAAAAGCCCGCAGGGGCTGGCGATCGTGCGCGAGCTGGCGGCGAAGGCCGACATCGTCGTCGAGAATTTCCGCTCAGGTACCGCCGATAGGCTCGGCGTCGGGTTCAAGGAGCTGAGCGCGTCAAACCCGCGCCTGATCTACTGTTCGATCTCCGGCTACGGCCAGACCGGACCCGATGCCGGACGGCCCGGCTATGATTTCGTCATGCAGGCCGAAAGCGGCCTGATGGCCATCACCGGCGAGAGCAATGGCGAGCCGATGCGCGTCGGCGTCGCCATCACCGACATCGTCTGCGGCATGGTCGCCACTCAGTCCATCCTGGCAGCGCTTTTCGAGCGCGCGACAACTGGCAAGGGCCAATTCCTAGACCTGTCACTGATCGACTGTGCGCTCAGCCTGCTGATCAATGTCGGCAGCGGTTACCTTAACACCGGCCAAGAGGTCGCCCGCTACGGCAATGCCCATCCGACGGTCGTTCCCTATCAGATATTCGAAGCCTCCGATGGCAGCTTTGCGCTGGCGGTCGGCAATGACCGCCAGTTCGCGGCGCTGTGCGAGAAGGTCGTTGATCTGCCACATCTGGCTGGGGATGCGCGCTTCATCAAAGCAGGGGCGCGCGCCACCAACCGTGAGGCGCTGATCCCGCAACTAGCCGCCGTCTTCAAGACCAAGCCACGTGACCACTGGATGGCCACCTGTGCCGCCGCCAGCGTGCCGGCCGGCACGGTAAAATCGATACCGGAAGTCTTCGACAGTTCCAATGTGCGCGAGCGTGGCCTCGTCCAGACCTTGCCGCATCCGCATCTCGGCTCCGTCGCCATGGTGCGCCCGGCGCAGGGACTTGCCGCGCAGCTGACCGCGGACTTCACCGCGCCGCCGATGCTGGGCCAAGACACAGCTGCCGTGCTGGCCGACGTGCTCGGCTATAGCGCCGAGATCATCGACCAGCTGATCGGCACCGGCGCCGTCGGCGTCTATACGCCGGCCGCCGAACCGATCCCCGCCTGATCTTCATGGAGCCTGACGGGCCTTCGTCTCGCATTGCAGGTCGACTGAATGGTTCTTCAAGAGGGCGAAGAGCCGTTCCTTGTTTTGGCGCAATCCCCTGGGGAAAGCGCTATGCGCTTTTCCCGGGAAACCGCTTCACCTTTTCTGGAATTGCTCGGCCGGCTACTTCTGCTGGCCGTAATTCTTGTAGCGCCCGCGAATGGCGGGGATCTCGCTGCCCTCGATGAGCACCGGCGTGCCGGCGCTGCGCGCCAAAAGGTACTGCCGCGCCAGGGTTTCCAGCTTGATGGTGCGGATGAGGGCCGTGTCGAGATCGCCGCCGAAGGCGATCATGCCATGATTGGCGAGCAGGCAAGCCGTGCGGTCCTTGAGCGCGACGACGGCAACCTTGGCCAGTTCGCTTGACGCGAAAAGCGCATAGTCCGAGCAGCGCACATCATCGCCGCCGAAGCCCGCCACCATGTAGTGGAACAGCGGCAGCGGTTCACGCAGGCACGACAGCGCCACGCAATGGTCGGGATGGGCATGCACGACGGCGCCGGCCTCGGGAAACGCCTTGTAGATCTCGGCGTGCATCTCCCATTCGCTCGACGGCCGGAACGCACCGTCCCAGGATCCATCGAGCTGCATCGCCACCATCTGCTCCGGCCGCAAGGCGCTTGTGGCTATTCCCGTCGGCGTGATCAGCATGCCGCCTGTCGTGCGCACGCTGATGTTTCCGGTGGTGCCGACATTCATCCCGCTGGCGTCCAGCGTCTGCGTCGCGGTGATCAGGCTCGTGCGTTCGATTTCGAGTTCCATCACGATGCTCTCCTTGCCGGTGGCCATGTGTCGATCGCCGGCGCAATAGTGCTCGGCCGTGTCATGTCTTGCAGAACGTCGGTGAAGATATCGGGGCCGCCGAGCTTTCCCGATTTCAGCATCAGCGCCAGCGGATCGGAGGGCCGGCCGGGGAGGTGAGCGATGGCGCGCGACAGTCCGGGGCCCTCATAGGCGCCCATGGCGATCCGGTCGATGCCGAGCGCCTTCACCACCGAACCGGCGGTCTCGCCGCCGGCGACGACGAGCCGGCGGACGCCGAGTTCGCGCACCAGAATCTGGGCAATCCCGGCCAGGATCTCTTCCGCCCTTGCCGCCACCATATCGCGGCCATGCGCCTGCTGCAGCGCTTCGACGGTCGCTTGCGGCGCTGTCGTAGCAATGGCGATCATCGCGCCGGGCAAATGCCGTTGGGCGAAGGTACGCGCTTCGGCCATGACATCGGCGCCGGCAAAGGCGCTGGCAAGGTCAATCGTCAGCAGTGGATTGTTTTCCTCGAAACGCTCGAGCTGTTCGATGGTGCGGTCAGCGACGCTGCCGGCCAGCACCGCTGCCGGCCCTTCGACGGCCGGCAGGCTGGCGGCAACGAGATCGCCTGTATCCAGCAGCCCATGCGTGAGCCAGGCCGGTGGCAGATGCGCGGCGACTGAGGAATTACCGGTCATCAGCGGCAGGTCGAAGGTGGCTTCCGCGATCGCCGCCAGATCGCGCTCGCGGATGGTGTCGGTGACCAGCAGCGTCTCGCCACGCGCGCTGTGTGCTCGTATAGCGCTTCGGATGGCTCCAGCGCCGGCATCGACGACGAGATAGGGCACCAGCCCGACCTTGCCCCTGCTCTGCGCCTGCAGCACGCGAACCAGATTGGAATCGGTCATCGGCGTCAGCGGATCGAAGCGCTTGGGCGACTCAGCAAGCAGCTGGGGACCGCCGAACATATGCCCCTGATAGACGGTGCGCCCAGTCTCACACAGCGCAGGGGCGAACAGTGTGACGCCGCCGCCAAGGCGCTCGAGCAGCGCTTCGGCGCAAGGACCGATATTGCCCGCGGGCGTCGAATCGAAGGTGGCGCAATATTTGAAGAAGATCTGCCGCGCGCCAGCTTCGACCAGCCGGTCCGCGGCCTCCAGCACCTGGCGCACCGCATCGCTGGCTGCGATGACGCGGGTCTTCAGCAGGATCACATGGGCAAGATTGCCTGATGGGATCGGCGCGTCCAGCCCGACCGTGCATCCCGTCGGAATGCCGCGCGCGACCAGCATCGACGCCAGCTCGGTGCCGCCGGTCAGATCGTCGGCAATGGCGCCGAACAGCAAGGAAGGCATCGACGCGGTCATGCGGCCCGTCTCATGTCTGCCGGTTTCGGGGCGGCTTGTCTCATGTCGGTGGTCAGGCCATTCGTGGTATCATATACACAAGCCACGCGACGCAGGCGACGCCTGCGCTGTTGCAAGAACGGAGAGCGGATGTGACTGCTTCTATCGCGCCGATCGCGCGCGACAATCTGACGACGCGTGTCTATGAGGAGCTTCGCCGTGCCATGATGGAAGGCCGTTTCTGGCCGGGCCATCGCTTCAAGATCCGCGACCTTGCCGCCAGCCTTCAGGTGTCCGAGACGCCGGTGCGCGAGGCGCTGATGCAGTTGGTGCGCGAAAAAGGCCTGGAGATGGAGGCCGGCCGTTCGATCACCGTCGCCCAGCTGTCGCTGGCTCAGTATCTGGAACTGCGCAGCATCAGGCTGCATCTCGAAGGCATGGCGGGTGCCGCGGCAACGACGCGCATCGAGCCGCGCGAGATCGACCGTCTGGCGGCGGTGCATGAGAAACTCATTGCCAACGAGGACAATGGCCGCTGGTTCGAAGCCGTCCGCGACAATTGGGAATTCCATCACTCGATCTACCAGGCGGCGCAAATGCCGGAGCTGCTGGCCATCATCGAGGGAATCTGGCTGCGCAACGGACCGCTGGTGAACTACCAGTACCCGCACGCCCGGCCGACCTATGACGGCCGCCACCGGCATCTCGACATTCTTGAAGCGCTGCGGGCGCGCGACGAGAACGGTGTGCGCAAGGGCATTCAGCAGGACATGATCGAAGGCGGCCGCCTGCTGGTCAAGGTTCTCGAACGGCTGAACGACGGCGCGGTCACGCCGGAGGAACTGCGCCGCGCTGCGCAGAACGGCCGACTGGTGTCGGCCACCGGCTGAACAGTTTGTTCCTTTCCACCGCATTGGCGCCGGTCACGCCACCTGCGCCGCGGCGGCCATGCCCGCATCGGCAGCCTGCAGGGCGAGATCTATATCTTTTGCGGTGTGCGCAGCACTCAGGAACATGTTGTGCCGGGGATGGAAATAGGCGCCTTCGCGCAAGGCGGCCGAGCAGAAGGCGTTGGCCAGCTTGAATTCGGCATCGCCGTCGAACAGCACCATCGGCATCGACACCGGACCTGTCTGTCGCAGCGAAAGACCATGCTTCTTCGCTGCAGCATCGAGGCCTGAGCGCAGCCTGTCGCCGGCCTGTGTCATGTGGGTGACGGCGTCGGTGTCGCGCAGTGTGCTGATGGTGGCGATCGCCGCGGCCATTGCGACGGCGCCATACCAGAACGAACCCGTCACATAGACCTTGGTCGCGGCTTCGCGAAACCGGTCGGTGCCTGCGATGGCGGCCAGCGGATAGCCATTGGCGATCGCCTTCGAAAAGGCGGACAGGTCCGGCCGTACGCCGAGCGGCTCCCAGCTGCCGGCGAGGTCGATGCGGAAGCCGGCCCTGACATCATCGACGATCAGCGCCGCATCGGCGGCGGTGGTGAGTTCGCGCGCCCGTTTGGCGAAGGCGGCGGTCGGCAGTTCCTGGTCGCGGGCGATGTCGTGCCGGAAGGCAGTGACGACGACAGCAGCGAGATCGTTGCCGGCCTGCTCGACGGCCGCTTCGAGGCTGGCGACGTCATTGTAGTCGAAATGGATCAGATGGGCGCGGTCCTCGGCGGTGACGCCGGCCAGCGATGGCGTGCACCACGGCACGGCGCCGTGATAGGAGCCGCGCGCGACCAGCACCTTGCGTCGGCCGGTGCCGGCGCGCGCGATCGTCACGCAGGCCGTGGTGGCGTCGGTGCCGTTCTTCTGCAGCATTGCCCAGTCGGCATGCGCGACCGTCTTGACCAGCAGTTCCGCCAGCTCGACCAGCACCTCGCCGGGGCCGTTCATCGCATCGCCGAGGCGACGCTGCCGCTCGGCCGCCGCCTCGACCGCCTGATGATGGTGGCCGAGAATGTTGGGCCCCCAACTGCACATCAGGTCGATGTATTCGTGCCCGTCGACGTCCCAGACCCGGCAGCCGTCGGCGCGTTCGAAGAATTGTGGATAGGCGGAGCCGAGATAGCGCGTCGCCATGTGTCCCCACATGCCGCCCGGAATGACCGAGGCCGCACGCTCGCGCAGCAACTGGTCCTTGGAGTTGATCAGGGAAGGCATGACGAGGTCTCCGCTCATTGATATATCATATATTGAATGTGATGTTGGAAGAACAGGATTTGCTGGCCTTCCGGGATGGAGAACAGGGAGGCGACAGTCGCCTCCCTGTATTGTTTTGCTCAGTGGCTGAGTTCTGCCAGCGGCAGGTTGCAGCAGGCGCTGTAGCGCACGCCCTTGACGTCCGACTTGTAGGCCAGGATCAGGTTCGGGCTGATCAGCGGCAGGATGATCCTGTCCTTGATCATCTCCTCGCCGGCCTGGTGCCACAGCTTGGCGGCCTCGTCGCCGCTTGCCGCAAGGGCTGCCTTGTAGATATCCGCTTCCTTCGGGTTGAGCACCGACGGGTCGCGCTCCGCGCCGGCACGGCGCGACCAAGGGCTGCCCTTCGTCATGGCGAAATAGTCGATGTATTGCGAGGTGCCGTAATAGTCCGGCGCGTAGAACACCGCCGTCATTGGGATGCCGTCGCCATTGACGCGCTCGCGCCAATTGGCGAAGGGGATCGGCTGCAGGTCGAGCTTGATGTTGATCTTGGCCAGATCCTGCTGAACCTTCTGCATCAAGAGCGAGAGATCGACGCCGTAGACGTTCATGCCGGGGAACGCTGCCTCCATCTCGAAGCCGTCGGCGTGTCCGGCCTTGGCCAGAAGTTCCTTTGCCTTGGCAACGTCATAGGGCTGCGCCTCGAAGCCCGAACCGCCGGGGAAGCCGAGCGGGATCGGCGCGCTGATCAGCTGACCCTCGGAGCCGATGGTGAAGTCGAGGATAGCAGGACGGTCGAGACCGAGCGAAATGGCCTCGCGCACTTCGGGCGTCAGCGGCACCTTGTTGGCCTTGGCGCCGGGCGACAGCGCCACATAGATGAAGTTGTAGGACGGCACGGTCTCGATCTTGACGTCGCTGCCGGTCATCGTCTTGGCCGTGTCCGGGTCGATCTGCATGGCGATATCGGCGGTGCCGCTCTGCAGCATCTGCGCCTGCGCCACCGCATCCTTGGTCTGGCGTATGACGACTTCGCTCAGCGCCGGCGCCGTGCGCCAGTACTTGTCGTTGCGCGCCAGCCGCAGTTCCGAATTGGGCTCATAGGATTTCAGCACGAACGGCGCGCTGCCGGCCGAATGGGCCAGGAACCAGGCCTCGGCATTGTCTGTCGTCGAGGCGTCCGCATCGGCCTTGGCGCCGGCTTCGGAAGCAACCTTGCTGTTGACGACCGCTGCGTAGGGCGCCGCCGCGATGTTGAGGAATTCGGAGCTCGGCGCGACCATCTTGACGACGACCGTATGCGCGTCCGGAGTCTCGATCGAGGCGACATTGTCCATCAGGAACGAGGCGCTGCCCTTGAGGTTCTTCAGCCGCTCCCAGGACCATTTGACGTCCTTGGCTTCGACAGGCGAACCGTCCGAGAATTTGGCGGCCGGGTCGAGCGTAAAGGTGAAGCTGCTCTGGTCGGCATTGCCTTCCCACTTCGAGGCGAGCAGCGGGATCAGCTTGTTGTCCTTGTCCAGCGTCAGCAGCGATTCGTAGACGCTGGAATTGTAGATCTGGCAGGTGTCGCAGAAGGCGCGGTGCGGATCGAGCGAATTGAGGTCGATGTTACGCGCGATGACCAGCGGCTTGCTGTCCTGCGCGAAAGTGGCAGGCGCCCAGAAGGCGCTGGTGGCCAGCAGCACGGCCGCCAGCATCGTCGCCCTGGTCTTGGCTCTTGGTAGGATCGTCATGTCCATTTCATTCTCCCATTTTCTTGTCAGATCTTTGTGGCAATGCGTTGCTCTATCCACCCACGGCAATGAGGGATTGAAGCGCGGCCTTGAGCTTATCAGCGCCGCCCAGTGCGGCGCGGTTGAGCGGGGCCGATACGACGGGAGCCGAGAGGCTTCCCGTCACATGCAGGATCTCGTGATCGAGATAGTCGAACACGCGATCCTGAATCTCTTGTGTCAGCCGTCCGCCAAGCGACAGTCCACGCTGCACCTGCTCGACGACGGCCACCCGGTTGGTCTTGCGGATCGAGGCCTCCACCATCGGCCAGTCGAGCCCGGTCGGGTCGAGGCTGCGCAGGTCGATGATCTCGGCATCGACGCCGGTCTCCTCGACCACCTGCTTGGCGACGGCGACCATGCTGGCACTGGTGAGCAAGGTGCAGGCACTGCCCGGCCTGACGGTTTTCGCCTTGCCGAGTCGCACGCAATAATCGCGGTCATCCGCAGGCACAGGCCCTTCGCTCGGGAACAGTTCGACATGCTCGATGACGACGACCGGATCGTCGCATTTCAGCGCCGAATTCATCAGGCCGATATAGTCGAAGGGCGTCGTCGGGGCGACGATGCGCCAGCCGGGAAACAGCGCGAACAGGCCAGACGGATCGCCCGAATGCTGCGAGCCGTAGCCGGTGTGCGGCGAGACGCGCACCCGGATCACGATCGGCACCGGGAAGCCGCCGCCGAACATGTGGCGCACCTTGCTGACCGCATTGAACAGCTGGTCGGCGGCAACCAGGCAGAAATCGCCGAACATGATCTCGACGATAGGCCGCAGCCCGCAAAGCGCTGCACCCAGCGCCACGCCGACAAAACCGTTCTCGGCGATGGGCATTGCCAGTACACGCTCCGGCCAGCGTTCCAGCGCACCCTTTGTGGCGCCCGAAACGCCGCCGCGCAGCCGGTGCACATCCTCGCCCATGATAATGATGCGCGAATCCTTTTCCATGGCGCGCGCAATCACCTCGGACGCGGCAACCATGAACTTGACCGGCCTGGTGTCGGCTGGCGGCATATCCTCGATCTCGAGGAAACGCTCGCCCTTCAGTTCGGAAAGATCACCGCGTATCTGGTTGTCGACGCCGCCTGGGTCTGGCCACAGATGGTCGGGAATGCCCAGCGCGTTGCCACTCATTTCGGTGAGCGAATCGGCAGCGGTGTTGACCACCTCCATGACGCGCTGGTCGAGTGTGCCGAGGTCGGAAGCGTTCAAAATGCCCATCGTCTTCAGGCGAGCCGCCATCGTGACCAGCGGATCGCGCGCTTTCCAGGCGTCTTCCTCGGCCCGCGTGCGGTAGCCGAATTCGCTACCCGGGCGCGCGCCGCTCTGATGCAGGAAGCGGTAGCAAAGCGCCTCGACCAGCACCGGGCCACCGTCTTCCTCGATCGCCCGGCGCGCCTCGCGCATGGCATGGTGGACCGCCACCACATCCATGCCGTCGCATTCGATGCCGCGAAAGCCGAGCATAGGTCCGCGCGAGGCCAGCCGCGTCTCGCGCGTCTGCTCGTTGATGTGCGTCGAGACGGCATAGAGATTGTTTTCGGCGAAAAAGATCACCGGCAGCCGGTAGAGCGCGGCGATGTTCATCGCCTCATAGGCCGGCCCCGCCATCATCGTGCCGTCGCCGAAAAAGGCGACCGAGATGTTGCCGGTACCGAGCAGCTTGTCGGCCAGCGCATAGCCGGCCGCATGCGGCAGGTTGCCGCCAATGATCGCGCTGGTGCCAGGGATGCCGGAGGCATCGTCGCGCATATGCATCGAGCCGCCACGGCCGCCGCAATAGCCTGACTTGAGGCCCATGATCTCGGCCATCAAGCCGCGCACCGAGCCCTGCATGTCCGGGTTGAAAGCGTCATGCAACGGGTCGAATCCGCCGGGCGTCTGCGCGTTGACAAGCTTGGCCAAGACCTGGTGATGGGCGCGGTGGGTGCCGTTGATGCGGTCGCCCGTACCGAGCACGGACATGGCGCCGACCGCCGTCGCCTCTTGTCCGATGCTGGCATGCGCCGGACCATGCACCAGCCCGGCATTGGCGAGATCGAGCACTTTTTCCTCGAAACGGCGGATGAGCAGCATCTGCTGATACCAGCGCACCAGGCTCGAAACCTCGGCGTCGTTCCAGTCCGAATCGTCGACGTCGAGCCGCAACCAGGGCGCCGATGGCTGGATCGATGTCTGCTGGACCATGTCAGCTATTTCCGTTCTGGTAGATGATATATCAAATATTTTCTCAGTCGATTGCGTCCGGGCACTTTTCCTGGGCACTGCACTGGCTTGCGGGCACCGCACAAATGGAATTAAATTTCATTTTCTGTGCGAAGCCGAGACTAAGCCGGGACGGCGGCGTTCCGCAAGAGGAATTTTGAAGCCAGTTTTCGAGCCATTCCGGCGACAAGCCCCCTGCACCAATTCACGGAGGGAGCGGCTCTGCAAATCAGGCATTCGGCTGGCGGATCGGCTGGGTAAGCGAGCGGCTAGCGATCGGCCTGATGCTGGAAGAACTGCAAAAACAATTCCCGCTCGGTGGTGATGTCGAGCTTCTCGTAGATGCGCCGGCGATGGTTCTTGACCGTGCCGACGGTGATGCCGAGGCGCTCGGCGATGTTGGCCGTCGGGTGGCCGGCGAGGATCAACTGAACCAATTCCCGCTCGCGCAGCGACAGCTCCGGCCACAGACTGGCCGGGATCGTCGGCTCCTGCCGGGGCGAGGCGCCGGGGCCTGTCGGCGCCGACGTGCGGGAGAATTTGGTTCCGCGCGCCTTGATGTCGAGCGCATGCAGCGCCTCGAATACAGGCAACCGCTCGTCCAGCAAAGCGATCTCGCTCTCCTTGAACGACGTGGTCGAGCGGTCGAGGAAGATGCCGAGGCACCAGTCGCCGCCATCGGCAAGCATGATGCCGACCTCGTCGCAGATCTCCGACTGCGCCAGGAAGCCGGCAATGTACTGGCCGCGCTTGGCCTCGTCGTCGGCGAGCCGTTTCAGCGGCATGATGCCCAACCTGCGCTCGCGCCGCCACGAGGCATAGAACGGGTCGAACACGTAGTAATTGTGGAGATAGCGCCGGACCATCTCATCCGAGAAGCGCCGGTGCTTGATGAATTCGGGTGTCTGCGTCGCCGAATAGCGCGTCACCGTGACGAGGTCGTGGTCGATGTCGGCGCCGATCAGGTCGATCAGGCAGTCGACATGCCTGTCCGTGCCGATGGCGGCGATCGCTTTGGCGAGCGGCGCCCAGATATTGCCCATGCCCATGCCCTTTTCTCGGCGATGTCAGCCCAACCGTCATTGTGTCTTTAGGCATATGGCGCGAGGCCATCCAATGAATCTAGCCTGGCGTCAACCTAGACCAGATCCCGAGGCGACCGTGACCCAACCCAATCTCACCGCCCCCATTGTCGGCAACCCAATCGTCATCGGCATCGACGCCGGCGGCACCATGACCGACACGATCCTTGTCGATCAGGACGGCCACTTCAAGATCGGCAAGTCGGCGACCACGCCGAAGAACGAAGCCGAGGGTTTTCTGGCCTCGGCCGAGGACGCGGCGGATGCCTGGGGCATCTCGCTGGAATCATTGTTTTCAGGCGTCAACGTCGTGCTCTATTCCGGCACCGGCATGCTGAACACGCTGTTGTCGCGCACCGGCCGCCGGCTCGGCCTGATCACCACCAAGGGCCTCGAGGACATGATCCTGATGGGCCGCGGGCTGCAGGCCTGGGCCGATTATTCCTACGCCGACCGGCTGCATGCGGTCACCCACCATCATCCCGATCCGCTGGTGCCGCGCCGCCGCACCCATGGCGTCACCGAGCGGATCGACCAGTTCGGCGACGTCGTGCTGCCGCTCTATGAGCACGAGGTTTCTGCAGCCGCAAAAAAACTGATCGCCGACGAGGTCGAAGCGATCTGCATCATGACCATCTTCTCGCACGTCAATCCGGTGCACGAGAAGCGCATCGCGGAAATCTGCCGCGAAGAGGTCGACAAGGCCGGCGCCGACATCATCGTCTACACCAGCCACGAGGTCCGCCCGGTCATCCGCGAGCAGTCGCGGCTGAACTCGGTCCTGATCGAGGCCTACGCCACCTCGCGCGGCCGCAAGCAGCTTAGGGGTATCGAGGACGTCTCGAAGAAATACGGCTTCAAATATGGCGTGCAGACGCTGCTCTCCTTCGGCGGCCTGACCTCGATCAACCATCCGCGCCTGCATGAAACCATGATCTCCGGCCCGATCGGCGGCATCCTCGGTGCTGCCTATGTCGGCAAGCTGATCGGCAATGATTCGCTGATCTGCTCGGACATGGGCGGCACCTCTTTCGACATGGGCGTTATCACGCGCGGCCAGACGCGGATCGAGAACGAGCCGCTGATGGATCGCTTCAAGCTCAACGTGCCGACGCTGCACCTCGATACGATCGGTGCCGGCGCCGGCATGATCCTCAAGGTCGATCCGCTGACCAAGAAAGTCTCGCTTGGACCGGAAAGCGCCGGCTCCGATCCAGGTCCGATTTGCTTCGCCAGGGGCGGCACCGAACCGACCATTGCCGATTGCGATGCGATTCTCGGCCGTCTCAACCCGCACTATTTCCTCGGCGGCAAGGTCGTGCTGCAGGTCGAAAAGGCCCGCCGCGCCTTCCAGGAGAAATGCTCCGACATCCTGGGCGTCGGGCTGGAGGAAGCCGCCGAAGGCATGATCGACATGCTGGAGGCCGACGCCAACAACGCGCTGCGCCGCGTCATTTCGGGCCAGGGCATCCATCCCTCCGAGTTCACGCTGCTGTCCTATGGCGGCTCTGGCCCGCTGCACCTGGCCGGCTGTTCCAGGGGCATCGGCTTCAAGGACATCATCACCTTCCAGTTTGCGGCCGCCTTCTCCGCCTTCGGCTGCACCACGGCTGATTTCATGCGCCGGCATTCGGTGTCGACGCAGCACGACATCCCGTCACGCGCCGATGAGGCGACGCTGGCCGCCTTCGGCGTCAAGGTCACCACGGTCTGGAACGATCTGACCAAGGCCGCGGTCGACGAGATGATCGCCGACGGCCATGCGCGCGAGAAGATCAGGACCGTGCCGTTCCTGATGATGCGCTACACCGGCCAGCTCGAGGATGTCGAAGTCATGGCGCCGCTGGCTGAGGTCAACTCGGCCGACGACATGCGCAGTGTTATCGACGAGTTCGAGGCGGTCTACGCCAAGGTCAATCATCGCGTGTCGCGCTACGGCGAGGCCGGCTTCACCATCACCGAACTCGGGCTGATCGCCACCGCCGACAAGGTCAAACCGGTGCTGCTCAAGCGTCCGCTTGGCAAGTCGGATCCGGCTTCCGCGCACAAGGGCGTGCGTGAGGCCTATATCGGCGGACGCTGGCACAAGGCCAATCTCTACGAGATGGACCTGCTGCAGCCCGGTCACGAAGTCATCGGTCCGGCCATCATCGAACACCCCGCCACCACGCTCGTCGTTCATCCGCAGGACCGCGTCCATGTCGATGAATGGACGCTGCTGCACTACACCCACGCTTGAGAGGGCACCGCCATGTTGGACAAACCTGCCTCGGCCCTGCGCCTTCGCGAAAGACTGCTCGATTCCGAGCGGCTGATGGAAGAGACCGGCTGCTATGACGGCATCACGGAACTCACGCTGCGCAACCAGGATCCGCTGAAGTTCGAGACGCTGCACACCAAGCTGCGCGCCTATTGCGTCTCGGCTCGCGAAATGGCCCGCCGCATCTCGGCCTCGCCCGGCGTGCGCGAAGTCGGCGAGATGGTGGTCGCCATCTATACGCCCGAAGGCGACGCCATCGCGCTCTCCAACGGCATCATGGTGCATGTCCATACGATGAGCCGCTTCATCAAATGGATGATCAAGAACAATTACGAGGAAAACCCGAAAATCCGTGAAGGCGATATCTTCGCCAACAACGACGCCTTCATCGGCACCGTGCAGGTGCCTGATGTCATGGATGTGGTGCCGATCTTCCATGAAGGCACGCTGGTCGGCTGGTCCGGTGCCGTCTGCCACGAACTGGAAGCCGGCGGCATCACGCCGGGCGGCGATGTCTGCCTGGCGCAGGAGCGCTTCACCGAAGGCCTGTTCGTCTGCGCCGAGAAGATCGGCGAGAATGACGAGATCCGGCGCGACTACGTCATCCGCTGCGAGCGCAATCTGCGCATGCCGATCTACTGGGTGCTCGACGAGAAGGCCAAGGTCGCCTCCTGCATCGACATGCGCGAAAGCGTCAAGCAGCTGATCTCCGAGATCGGCCTCGACTACTGGATGAAGGTGTCGAAGGAGTTCATCGAGGAAGGCCGTCGCGCCCAGCTCGCCCGCACCCGCCAGCTCACCGTGCCCGGCATCTACCGCGGCCACACGTTCTACGGCCATGTCACGGCGGGAAAGCCCGGCTTCCAGCTGCTCGGCGATCCCGACTGGCTCTACAACATCCCGATCGAGATGGAGATCACGTCAGACGGCAAGATCACCATGGACTTCGAGGGCACGCAGCCCTGGGGCTACCATTCGATGAACTGCACGCCGGCCGGCATGGATGGCGGCATGTTCGTGACGCTGACCCAGCACATGAATTTCGAAGGCCTGGTCAATGACGGTGCCTGGATGGCGACCGAACTGAAACTGCCGCACGGCACCTGGACCAACCCCGACAACGAGATGGTGGCCACCGCCACCTCATGGGCGCTGCTGCTGCCGGCCTACGGCGTTTTCCAGCGGCTTTTGTCGCGCAGTTTTGTCGCGCGCGGCTTCGTCGAGGAGGCCTTTGTCGGCCAGGTCAACAGCCCGATGATCGAGATGGGCGGCGAAAGCCAATACGGCACGCCGTTCGGCATGGCGCATTTCGAGTGCGCTGCCGCCGGGTCCGGGGCGCTCGCCATCAAGGACGGTCTCGACACCGCCTATGTCGGCTGGAACCCGGAATCCGACATGGGCAACATCGAGGTCTGGGAACAGTCGATGCCGATGGTCTATATCGGCCGTTCGATCGTGCCGAATTCCGGCGGCGCCGGCAAATATCGCGGTGGCTGTTCCTTCGTCTCGACCTGGCTGATCAACAAGACCTCACATCTGCGGCTCCACACCTCCGAGCACTCCTCGCGCGTGTTCGACAATGGCGGCATGTGCGGTGGTTATCCGGCGCCGACCTGCCAGAAGCATCGCGCGGTGCGCAACTCAGACATTCACGAACTGGCAGCAAAAGGCGAACCGCTGGCGCATGCGCCCGGCATCGACCCTGACGTCTCCGACTACGAGAAGAACATCGGCGGCGACCATGTCGTGGTCGAAGGCCCCTACATCACCTCGCCGCACAAATCCGGCGACATCTTCAGCCATTCCTACAATGGCGGTGGCGGCTATGGCGACGTGCTGGAGCGCGATCCGATCAAGACGGCATGGGATGTCGAGAACGGCTTTCTCACCCGTGAAGCGGCGGACCAGGTTTTCGGCATTGTGCTGAAGGACGATGAAGACGGTTATCCCGTCGCCGATATCGACGCCACGGTCGAACGCCGCGCCGCCATGCGCAAAGAGCGCCTGGCTAACGCGATTCCGGTGGCGGATTGGATCGCCAAGGAGCGTGGCCGCGTCGGAAAGGCCGACTTCGCGCCCGAAGTGAAGAAAATGTACGCCAGCGC
Source organism: Mesorhizobium sp. M7A.F.Ca.US.005.03.2.1 (assembly GCF_003997795.1). NCBI lineage: Bacteria > Pseudomonadati > Pseudomonadota > Alphaproteobacteria > Hyphomicrobiales > Phyllobacteriaceae > Mesorhizobium > Mesorhizobium sp. M7A.F.Ca.US.005.03.2.1. The sequence goes on from NZ_RZRP01000001.1 coordinate 16,061, forward strand.
GATCAAGCTGTCGTCGCGCTTCACCAAGGAATTCAGCGATTTCTGGAACGTCGACGCCAAATCGATCTTCACGCCGGGAGCCAAGCCATGACCTCATACAGCAAGGAAGTTCTGGGCGATCTGGCCGCCGGCAAGCTGCCCTGGCCGCAGACAAGGCGCATCATGAGTGCCTACAAGGATGACGACCGTTTCTTCAAGATGGTTGCCGTCTATCAGGATCGTGTCGCCTGGAAGGACCCGATCCTGCTGCCGGTCTCGGACCATCTGTTCATCTGCCAGAGTGGCGATGAGCGCATTACCCGCTGCGAATGCGGCCACTCCTTCGGCGACTATCGGAAGAACTGGAAGCTCAACGCCGTGATTAACGTGCGCAACACCGAGGAGGCTTTGCGCGAGATCTATCCCAACAGCGATCTCCCTGATCCCGAATGGATGGAAATCCGGGAGTTCATCTGCCCGGAGTGCGGGACGCTGCATGAGGTCGAGGCGGCGGCACCCGGTTATCCCATCGTGCATGATTTCGAACCCGACCTCGAAGGCTTTTATCGCGAATGGCTGGGCAGACCGCTTCAGGGGTCCTGAACCCTCGTCGATGGAGGCTGCGCCGCTGTGATTGCCAAATCCGGTCAGGACTGATTGCCTGCCCAAACGAAGCGGAGACCGTGCGCCATGAACAACCTTTCCGGCCGTAGCGCCATCGTGACCGGCGGTTTCTCGGGCATGGGCTTCGCCATTGCCACGGCTTTGGCCGAGGCTGGGGCCAATGTCGCCGTCGGCTCCTACATCGCGCCTGCCGGTGCCGACAGATCCGATGCCGCCTACTATCCGGCCGCCGACGAGATCGAGCGCGTGCGCTCGGCCCTTGCCGTCCATGGAACGAAAGTTCACGCCGCACACCTTGACGTTCGCGACAGCGACGTCACCAACCGTTTCGCGGCTGACGCCGAGACGGCCATCGGCCCCGCCGACATTCTGGTCAACGCCGCCGGCACCACCGCCGAGCAGCCGGTCTGCGGCCATTCCGACGCGCTTTGGGACAAGATCGTCGACACCAACCTGACCGGCGCCTTCCGCGTCACGCGTGCCGTGCTGCCGGGTATGATCGAGCGCGGCTGGGGCCGCATCGTCAACATTGGCTCGACGGCCGCCTTGGTCGGGTGGAAGGACAACCCGGCCTACTGCGCGTCCAAGGCCGGCCTGCTGGGTCTCACCCGCTGCGTGGCGCTGGAAGGGGCGGCGCATGGCGTCACCTGCGTTATGATCAGCCCGACCTGGGTCGAGACCGAACTGATGCGCCGCAATGTGGCGCAGGTCGTCGAGCGCGAAGGCAAGGGGCGCACGCCAGAGGAAGCGATGGCCGAGATCGCCAGGGGCAACCCGCAGCAGCGCCTGCTGCAGCCGCAGGAGATTGCCGCTCTGGCCGTCTTCCTGTGCTCGGATCTCGCCAAGGGCATCACCATGGAAAACATCCAGATCACCGGCGGAGCGCTTTGGTAGCGTCTCGGACACGCAACCGGCTGATCTCTCCGCAGATGCCTCGCTGTAAGACAAGGTGACCGGATTTGCCATTGAGCGCCGGGCGCAATAGGTTATATTGCACTGCACAATGGAGACGCCGTTTATTGCACGCCCATGTCTGCGAAGATTCCGGCCGGCTCATGGCTTGCCGGCCCTGGGTCGTGTCGGCGGGACTCTGAGATGAAGATTCCAAAGTCCCTGCTGATCGATCCCGAGAAGAATTCGGTCTATGGCGCCTTTGCCGTAGCCGTTTCGATCTGGGCGTTTTCTTATTCGGTCATCTTCGGCCAGATATTGATCCTGGCCTACTATGCGGTCTGGCTCCCGCTCATCCTGGTCGACTACCGGCGGTTTGTGAGGCATCTGTCCAGCGCCTGGCTGCCGCTGCTGTTTGCTGCCTATGTCTGCTTCTCGGTTTTCTGGTCGCAGGCTCCCGGCGTCACCGCAAGGACGTCGGTCCAGTATTTTTCCCATATTGCCTGCGCCTACGTAGCTGCGCGCACCGTCAGCGTGCGCACGCTGACCATAGGGGCGCTGATCGGGATATTTGTCGTCCTCATCTATTCGCTGAAGGTCGGGAACTATTCCGAGGATGTCCTCGACGGCACCGTCAACTTCGTCGGCGCCTTCGCCTCCAAGAACCAGATCGGCTTTGTCGGCTCGCTCGGCATCTATTTCTGCGTCGTCTTCCTTGCGTTCTACAGGCGCGGCCGGCTGAGCTTCATCCTGGCGGTGCCCGTCGTGCTGCTGTCGGCCTATGTCCTGGTCGCCTCGCATTCCGCCACCTCGATGGCCTCGATACCCGCGGTTCTGGCGCTGGTGGCGCTTCTTGCGATGAGCAAACTTCTGTCACGACGCTATCGCCGGGTCATCTTCCTGATCGGCGCCGGCCTGCTGGTCGTGACGGCCTTCGTCGCCTTGAATCTCGGGTTGATGGACTTCGTCCTCGGCCTCTTCGGCAAGGATTCGACGCTCACCGGGCGAACCTATCTGTGGGAGCAAGGCTGGAACACGGTCCAGAAATCGCCGATTCTCGGCGTCGGCTATGCCGCCTATTGGGTGCAGGGTTTCGCTGAAGCCGAGCGGCTGTGGAACGAATTCTACATCACCACCCGCACCGGCTTCCACTTCCACAACACCTATATCGAGGCCCTCGTCGAACTCGGCTTCGTCGGAGCGACGCTGGTGTCGCTGATCATGCTGCGCACGCTCTACGGCCACGTCTCGGCGGTGATCTTCAAGGCATGGCAGGCGGACTCGGTGATCCTTTTCGGCGTGATGGTCCTGCTGCTGATCCGCTCCTTCGTCGAGGTCGAGATACTCAACCCCTACATCATGGGTTCTTTCCTGATGTATTTCAGCTTCTTCAAGCTGGCGCGGCTGCCTGTTACCCGCAGGCGGCGGTCGCCGGCTCTGGAGCCGGCTGACGCGGCCGGGGGCGAGACTGACTGGCCTCGGTATGCCGGCCATCCGGCGGGCGCCGGTCCCTCATAAATTATCATCTCGCGGGCTGAAGGGGGCGGTCTTCCTTTTTGAGCAAGCATGTGCTCGGACGGGAAGCCTCGATCCCGAGACGGCTATTATAGTTTCCGCAGGGGTTCAAACAACTGAGCCAGAGCCTCATCCCGGTTTGTCGGGTGAGGCTCTGGCTCGAAACACTGGATCGTGTTGGAAGTCGGTCTACTGGCTGGCCAGCGGCGCCAGCTTGATCTTGATCACATCGCCGGGCAGCACCGGGGTTTCTTCCTTGGCGGCTATTTCGGTGGTCTTGCCGTCGACATTGCGCACCAGCGAATAGAGCAGGGTCGGCTGCTGATCATTTGTCATAGCGGCCGCCATCGCGGGATCGCTGGCCTGGGCTATCAGGCCTTTCTGCATGTTCACCTTCAACGCGGCCTCGTTCAGGTCGGCTTCGGTCTGCTGCCGGTCAGTGGCGAGACTTGAACTCAAGGTGTTCTGGGCATCGATAGCATCCTGCTTCGCCTTGCTGATCGCCTGCTTGGCGGTGAGGATGGCGGTTTCGTAGTCCAGGATCTTGCCCTGCAGGTCGGCAACCGACTGGCGCGAATCCAGCAGTCGGGCGTTGGCGATCAGGCCTTTCTGCGCCAGCGGGCCGATGCTGGCGAGCTGCTGCTGCGCCAAGTCGACCTGCTGCTGCTGGTTGACGATCTTCTTCTGCAGCGATTCGATCTCGGATTCCAAAACCCCTTTGAGATCGTCGAGCGCTTCAAGCTTCAGCTTCAGCGCCTTTTGGTCCGCTGTCAGGATCGTCATCTCGTCCGCCACGATGGCTGGCAGTCTCGGATCGCCCTCGACCTCCTTCGGCACGTCGAAACTCGCCTTTCCGGCCATATCCGCATCGATGCGGGCGCGCCTTACGATCAGTCGGATGCGCTGGTCGTCGGAGATGTCGAACATGCCCTTGGCGGTGACCAGGTCCTTGCCGAGCTGGGGGCCGTAGTCGGCGTTTCGCCGGATGCCTCCGGCGACGCTGATGGCCTTCAACACCGTCAGGTCGGGCACATAAGGAAACTGGCCGGGGTTCTGGACTTCGCCCGAAATGTAGAATGGCCGGAACTGCGCCATCTCGACCGAGGCTTCCGGTCTGTCTGACAAAGCGAGCTTTTTCTGCAAAGCCTCGCCGATCGCCGTTGCGATTTCGGACGTGGTCTTGCCGGAGGCCGGCAGTTCGCCGGCGAACGGCACCGACAGCGTGCCGGATGGACCGACCGTGTACTCGCCATTCACCGCCGACCAGTCACGGAATGTGCCTTCCACGGTCTGCCATTCGGCGACGCGGATGGTGAGCTTGTCCTGCGAGCCGAGGCGATAGTCGCCGGCGGCGGCGATGTGCGGGACGACGAGGGCCATGGCAAGGCATGTGGCCAGCAAACGCGCCCGCCGCAGCCGGCCGGAATCCGGGCCGCTGCGAAAGGTTTCGAACAAATCTGTTTTCAACTCAACGTTCCGATCCGCTATAGCCCCATCGCCCGATGAGCTTGCGTCGAATGGCCGACGCCAATGTCTGGCATTGGCCACCGGCCGGTCAGTAAGAACCGCGCGACATCCAGACGGCCGGGACGGTCTTGATGATGATGCGAACGTCCTCGAACAGCGACCAGTTCTCGACATAGTGACGGTCGAAGGCGACGCGGCTGTCATAGGACACATCGTTGCGGCCGCTGACCTGCCACAGGCCGGTCAGGCCCGGACGCGATTTCAGGTAGTAGACGGCGGATGTGCCATAGATCTCCAGCTCGTCGCGCACAACCGGACGCGGACCGACAAGGCTCATATCGCCCTGCAGGATGTTGATGATCTGCGGCAACTCATCGAGGCTGAGTTTCCTCAGCACCGCTCCAACGCGGGTGACGCGCGGGTCGTTCTTCAGCTTGCGGGTCGCGATCCATTCCGCGTTGGCGTCCGGGTTGGTGGCGAGATAGGCTGCCAGCACCTTGTCGCCGTCCGGAACCATGGTGCGGAACTTCAGGCACGGAAAAATCCGTCCGCCCCGCCCGATTCGCCTGTGGCCGTAGAAAATCGAGCCGCCGTCGGAAAACTTGACGAGCAGCGCTATCATGACAAATAGCGGGCTGAGGGCGATCAAGCCAATCAGTGAACCGGTGATATCGAAGCTGCGTTTGAGCAGGCCGCCGATCGGCGGCGGAAAATCGATGTCAGCCTGCGAAAAGCTCGCGGTGGCTGACTTGGCAACGTCCCTCATGCCGTAAACTCCATGCGTTGAACGAATGGTTCACCACACGATACCCAAAAAATGTTGCAGCGCAACACACAATTTACCACCCCGTTGAAATAGTCACGTCATGAAATGACTAAATAATAAGCTTGCCATGCACAAATTTCGGCATATTTAGCACATTTGTGACAATAAATGGGCACAGCCGAAAAAATAGAGGCCTTTGTGGGGCGGTTTTTAGGCGGACCTACCTATTTGCCAAGGCGAGGTACAAATCAGTGCTTCATCATGCCGTGATGCTTGGTCAAAACCGTATAAAATACTACTTAATATTGCCCATTTTACTAAAAGATATCGACGAGAGGATATCGGCCTAGCTCCCGTTGCGTGCATTGCAACATGGCAGAGTCGATCGCAAAAAGCTCGATCAAAAATAACCGAAGTTGCCCTTGCCGCCTATTGCTCGCCTTAATAGAATTGCAAATTATACCTGTCACGGTGAGGACAGGTGGAAAAGGCCGGAAGCAACCGGTCGAGAGTGGGCGACCTTAACAAGCCCACATGACAAGGGACGGTGCTCGGGTGGGGCAATCGCGATAATACCCGAGCCGGTTTATGGGCTGTTGGGTATGGCACTTCCAAAATTCATCCTCGGGATGATTTTCGCTCTGGCGATCGTCGTCGGCTGGTCCTGGCTGGGCGGTGCGTCGATAGGCACGATATTGGTGCGTGTCATCATCTGCGCCGTGACCATTCAGGCCGGCTATTTCGTGCTCATCTACACCATGATCGCCAGGAGCGCGCCGACGCCTGCCGACATAGCTCGTGACGCCGAGCGCAAACTGAACGCACCCGAGGTCGCCGAAAGCGAGAAGCTGGGCGGTGCCAGGCGCGGCCTGCATTGATGCAGACTGCTCAAACGTGGCCGGTTTGGCGGCAACGACATGCTTCGAGACAAAGGGACCAAAGCGCCGCGTGAATCCGTTTCGGCGCGACGCGTCCTGGCCGCCGGCTCACGCCACATCAGCGGGTTCGCTCTCCGACTGTTCCCCCGACAGCATCCTCGACAACCGGCTGCCGGTTTTTTCCTTCAGCCGCTGATATTGGCCGACCTCGACGATACGGCCGTTTTCCATCGCCACCACCCAGTCGGCGAAGGCGATCATCGACGGCCGGTGCGCGATGGTCAGGATCGTCATCGTACCGCGTAATCCGTCGATCGACCTGGCGATCAGCGACTGGTTCTGCCAGTCGAGCGCGCTGGTCGCCTCGTCGAGGATGAGCAGCGACGGCTTGCGCAGCAGCGCGCGCGCGAGCGCGATGCGCTGACGTTCGCCGCCCGAGAGCCGCACGCCGCGATCGCCGACCACCGTCTCGAGCCTGAGGTCGAGCCGTTCGACAAACTCGCCGGCGTGCGCCTGACGCAGCGCGGCCCACAGATCGCCATCGCTGGCCCTTGGCGCGGCGAGGCGCAGGTTCGCCGCGATCGTGTCGTGCAGGAGGAACACGTCCTGCGGCACATAGGCCACCTGGTCGCGCCAGCGACGGCGATTGCTGGCATCGATCTCGACGCCATCGACAAGCATCTTGCCGGTGGTGGGCTCCAGCAGGCCAAGCAGCATGTCGGCGATCGTGCTCTTGCCCGATCCGGACGGGCCGATCAGGGCGGTGACCTTGCCGGCCGGCAGGCCGAAGGTGATGCCGCTCACCACCGCCTTGTCGACAGTATCTCCGTAGGCGAAGGACACGCCGCGAATATTCAATCCCGTATTGAGGGAGAGTGTCCCGGCGTCTGCGAACTCGGTATGGCCGGGTTCGCGTTCGGCGTCGAAACGTGCCTGCAGGCTGCGCATTGCCGTAAAGGCGGGCAGGTTGATCAGCACTTGCTGGGCCTGCGTCTGCATGTCCATGAAGCGCGGCGCGATACGCATGAAGACCAGGAGCAGGACGACGATCTCGGCCAGCGACAGGTTGAAGCGGACCAAAGCCACATAGATGAACAGGCTCAGGCCCACGACGCTCGCCACCTGGAATACAGCAGTGCCGATGGTGCTGTTGCGCACATAGTCGATGTTGTCGGCCTTCATCCTCTCAAGCGTCGACCGCAGCTGCGCGAAATAGCTGTCCTCGACGTTCAGGCTCTTGGCCACCTTGATGCCGCCGAGAAATTCCGAGACCGTCCGGTACTGGTCCTGGCGATTGGCGGTCAGCACACGGCCGAAGGCAGTGGCCCGTGCCCGGAAGGGCCGCAGCGCCACGAACATCAGGATGCCGATGACCACGGCAAACAGCGTCATGACCGGCGAGATAAACACGGAAACCAGGAGATAGCCGGCCAGAAGAACGGCGATCTGCACCAGCATCAGCAGTGCGAAAGCCGCGCCCTGGACGCGGTCGATGTCGCCGGTCAGGGCATGATCGAGATCGGAACTGCGCATGCGTGTAAAAACGCCCCAGCGCGCCTTGCCGATGCTTTCGAACAGGTTCATGCGAACGCGATTGATGAAATCGAACAGCAATTTGGCCATGTAGACCGACTTGAAGCGATTGAACGCCGCCTGCGCCGCAACAAGCCCGACCAGCGCGCAAAGCACGGTCGTCAGTTGCAGCGTGCCATCAGGCACCAGCCAGCGCACGAAATCATCATTGGGCAGCCGAACAGCGAAATCCTGGTCGGCACGTCCGACCAGATGCAGCAGCGGGACGAGCAGCAGGATCGAAATGCCCTCGGTCAGGCTGCCGAGGATGAGGAAGAACAGCGCCGTCCACGTTCGCCGGCCGCCGATCCGGGCAATGGTGGCGCCGAAGGCGGCAATTTCTCGAAACAGCGACAGGCGAAGGATTGGGGGCTTCGACATGGTTGCGCTCACAACCGCCGGCTGCCAGCCGACAGATCCTTTTCGATCAGTTCCACGGCTTCGCCGATCCTGTCCAGGCCCGTCGGGACTTCCAGCCGGTACACGCCGATATGGTTGGCAATCCATGAACATTGCCGAAGATGCGCCGTCGCGAAGTCGCCGGGCAGGGCCGCGCGGCCGAAGCGCGTCACATAGGAGAATTTGATGATGGCCGGCAGGGCGGCAATGGCGGGCAAGGGCGTGATGTCAGCCCTTTCGCCGCGCTCGAGGATATAGATCCTGGTCGCCGGCACCTCGTCGCCCGAAAAGCTACCGTTCAGGCGATGCTGCATCTTGTCGATCGCCGCATGCACTTGCGGCCGCACTTCCGCTTCCCCAAGCGAGATCGCCGCCGCGGCGTCGGCCGCCAGCTTGATCTGCGGAAAGCCCGGAACGGTCATTGGCTCACTCGGATTGGCGAGGTCCAGCGCCACCACGTCATCGGTAAGCAGTCGATGCCCGGCCCGGATCATCGCACTTGCGGTCGTCGACTTGCCGGCTCCCTTGTCACCCATGAAGATGGCGCTCGTGCCGGCGGCGGCGATGGCACTGGCATGCAGGACAAGCAGGCCGCGCCGGTGCAAGAGCAGCGCCATGACCGGACCAAGCAGCGGAAACGCGAGCAGCGCGTCGTCGACGCCGGGCGCCGGTTCGATGTCGATACGGCTGGAATCGGTGATCAGGAACGCGCCCACGGCATGCCACGCCAGATATTGCCGGTCCGGCTCGAAGCGAAAGTCGGTCGCGGCTTCGGGCGAGGGCTTTGGCAGGTCGATCGCGCCGACGGCAATCACGACATCCGCCGCCCCCGGCGCCGCCGGCTGCAGTTCGGGCAACGTCACCTCCGACGCGATGGTCAGGCCGTAGGCCCGGTAGAAGCGGCGTTCTCGCATGGCCCGGCCATGCGAAAAGGCATCATCATTGCATAGAGCGAGCGGCTCGTTGCGCGGCATCATGCGGGGCTCCCGCCATGCTGGAACTGCCGCAGCCAGAGCGACAGCGAGGCCGAGCGCCAGACATACTGGACATCCAGGGGGGCTGCCTGATCGGGCTGGCGCAGCAGCCGCGCATAGGCGGCACTCACTTGCGGCAGATTGACGTAAGGCGCGATGCGGTTCGCATCCGAGACCAGCAGCTGTTCCAGGAGGTCGCGATGGTTGCGCAGCATGCCATTGACGAGATTGGCAGTGAAGTCGATCTTGTCGCGCCGCCACTGCACCGCCTCCGGCAATACGCCTTGCATGGCGCGGCGCAGCACATAGCGGCCAAAACCGTGGCTCAGCTTCTCCTCGCCCGGCAACGCCAGGCAGAACTCGACCAGCGGCTTGTCCCAGAAGGGGTAGCGCGGCTCGACCCCGAAATTGGCGGCGGCCTTGTCGAGAACCTCGAAAGCATGCGGGACATAGCCGTTCGACAGGATCCAGCGATGGCTCAAGGCATCGCTGGCCTGGACGCCGGGCGGCATGTAGCCGGCCCGGTGAAACCGGTCGACAAGCTCGGTGCGCTTGGCCAGGTCCGGATTGATCAGGTCGCGCCAGCTTCGTGCGCGCGACACTTGCGCGGGCTTGCGGATCTTGTTCAGGGCACGGTTGGCCATATGCCTCAGCCTGGCGATGCGCCAGGCCGGCCCGTAGAGGGTCAGGAACTGGAGATAAAGGCCAAGCGTGCTGTCGCCATAGGTGTTGGATGCGCTGCGGACCTCGCGCCACAGATCCATCCATCGGCCGCCATTCGCAAGCTCGTGCAGGTGGCCGTGGCCTTGTGAAACGACCTCGTCGCCACCATGGCCGTCCAGCAGCACCTTGATGCCCTTGGCGCCGGCAGTCCGGTAGATGCCGCGGGTGAGCGTCAGGCCCGGCGCCAGGAACGTTCCTTCCTGTTCTTCCAGCACGCGCTCGAATTCGGCGAATGGGGCATAGTTGCCAACCGGGATCAGCGTCGCGTCGACCTTCTGCTGGTCGAGAACGGCATCGATGAAGGGCCGCTCGTCCATCGGCGAGCCCTTCTCGAAAATCAGCGAGAAGGTTGGCAGCTTCGGCTTGCGCGCGGCGGCATTCTGCAGGCCGGCGACACAGGCGATAGACGAGGAATCGAGGCCGCCGCTCAGCATTGCCCCGACCGCCGAGGTCCCTCGCATGCGGTTGCGCACCGATTGCGAGAACAGATGGGCGAATTCCTCCGATGCATCCGACCGCAAGGGCCGCGCCGACGGCTCGATCTGCCAGTATCGGCGCAGCATCACTTGTTGCGCGGTGACGGTTAGGCTGTGGCGGGCCGGCAGGCTGAATATATCGCTGTAGGGGGTCGACTGCGGGTCGTCGGGAAGCCCGGCCAGGAAGCCGGAGATCTGGCGCTCGCTGACACGTGCGCGGATACCCTCGACGCCCAGGATCGGACCGATCTCCGACGCAAAGGCAAAACGCCGGTCCGCCGCGTGGTAGTAGAACGGCTTGACGCCAAAATGATCGCGCGCGCAAAACAGCGATTGCCGCTCGTCATCCCAGATGGCGAAGGCGAAATCGCCTTGCAGATGCTCCGGGCAGGCTTCGCCCCAGCGCAGATAGGCCCGCATCAGCACGATCGCGTCGGCTACCGACTGGTCGCGGATACCGAGCCTGGCCAGCAACTCGTCACGGTTGTCCAGCCGGCAATCGGCGGTGATGGCGAGCCGGCCCCCAGCCATCGTCAAAGGGCCCGGACCGACTTCATCCGATGTGTTGAGCCAGGCGTGGCCAAGGGCGATGCTGGTGTCCAGCCACCAAGAACTGCCGTCAGGACCACGATGGCGCATGCGCGCCAGCATTTGCTGAATGTCGGCCGCCGCGACCGCCGGTGCGTTTGCTCCGCGCAACAGGATTCCGGCGACGCCGCTCATCGGCTGCCGTGGTCGACGAGATGGGCGAAGCCGTCGATCGATCCGCCAAGCACGATATGGTTGTCGCTGACCAGCCAGGCATGTGCTTTCAACTGCTCGCCTGTGCCACGTTCGATGCCGATGCGTATCGTCGATTCATTGCCTTGGCGGGCGAGAATATACTGGCCGGAGAGCGCCTGGGTCAGGCACGTGGCGTAAGGGACGAAACGGGCCGCGGCGGCAACGCCCCAGGCGACACGCCGCAGTTCGCCCATTGAGGCGCACTGCCGCGCGTCGAGGCGCGTCACCAGGCTGCGTACACGATTGTAGGACAACAGCGTCAGCCCCAGCCGAACTGTCGCCACCACCAGCAGGCAATAGCCAAGGAAGATCATTTCCGAGCCACTCAGGGAGAAAATCCTGACCAGCCCGCGCCGGCTCCCCCCGCGCTTCGTCTGCTTGACGTTTGTTTCTCTCGCCGGTTCCTGCCGTAAAGCCGTGGCCCGCGAAGACAAGGCCCGCGAAGACAAGGCCCGCGAAACCAGGGCCCGTGAAACCAGGGACTTGTGCTGGACCGGCTTAGACAAGTGCCTCATGATGCCGTCTCGCAAGCCCATTATCGGCCAGGCCCTTCAGCAATGCGTCGACATCGGCCTGGCAGCGCGCCGGGTCGACATTGTAGCGCGCAAGCACGGCGCTGCGGATGTCGCCGATCGACCGGGGTTCCTGGATCAAATCCCAGATGAAGGCGCCGACGCCATTCAGGCTGTAGTAGACATTGGATTTGAGATTGAGCAGCGCCAAGCCATCTCCGAACTCGCAAGCCACGGCATCCTTGGTCGCGCACACGCTATCGTGGTCGCCCAGATCACGGTCGGATAGCTCCCCGTTCATCCCCAAACCTCGCTGACAAAACGCTGCGACATCTCCAGGTGGCGCAGGAGAAATCGGGAGGCTGGCCCCCCGACCCCTCTTACGTCTGCTTTTGAATCCAGAGTCCCAACATGTCACTCTGGAATCGGCTGTAAGTCTCAGGAGAACGTCAGGTCGCCAATCGGCGTATGCGCGGGGAACGATGCGTCGATCGCCGTGCTGCCGCCGCCGCCCTGGGTGATGGTCTCAATCGAACCATGGACCGTCAGGCTTGGCGTTTCATATTCATGCTTTTCAACATTCTGTTCCATTTTACTCTCCGATTTAGGACTGGAAACGGCCTGTCGAGTGCCGTCAGCACTTTTATGCTGCAATGCAATAGCTGCACGGCAGCATTTATGAGTCAAGACTGTTTTACTTTCTGTTAATCAATTACGGTTGCTGGCGTCGTCACATGAGCGGCATGCCTAAAACTTGTCATTTTTTAGCCGATTCCTTGTGCACGACGATCGCGCCTGTGCTGATTCTTTAAGCATTTGATTTTGCTTGCATAAGCCGTTTGCGTTGTGCCTATATTTAGGCCTCTCTAATGAAAAGAATTTCCATTTGAGAAATCGTCCGGAGATTGCCTAAGCCGACGTGGCAAGAGACATTTCAACCGCGGTTTTCACTGCTTTCCGATGCCACCTCGATAGACGCTTTGGTGGCAAAAATTCGCACTGCAGAAGGAAAGGCTTTACGGCATCGAGGTTTTTGGTGATGCTTGCTTCGCACTTGCAGCATAAGTGTCGGCGCGAAACGCTTTCTTGGGAGACTGTGCGCTAAATGGCCTTGCCGGATGGCTCATACGAACGATTGCGCGCCGCCGGCTGTGCCGGCGAGGTGGCCTATGTGCAGGCTTGCCTGCGATTGTTTTTCGCCGGCCCGGGCGCGGGCGACGTTTCGATGCGCCATCTAGACGGTGAAAAAATTGCCGAGATTGCCAGGCTGAACAAGGTCGCCGTCTTTGTCCTCAAGGCGCTTTCGCGCGCACCCGCGCTTCAGAGGCCAACTAAGCTTTTCCAATGGCTCGACACCTACCGCAGGAAAACGGTTTCGATGAACGCGTCCTGCATCATGGATTCGATGGCGATCCAGGACGTGCTGCGCGCCAGCGAGATCGATTTCGTTTTTCTGAAGGGTCCGTTCCAGCAGCAACTTCTCTACGACGACCATTTTATGAAGCCCTCGGGCGATGTCGACATCCTGGTTTCGCCGCTCGGATTTTTCAGGGCGCGTGATGCGCTTCGCAAGATCGGCTATGAGGTATCAGGCAAGTCGAGCTCCGTCTGGTGGGTCCGCTTCCTCGGCGAACAGCACATGACCCGGGACGACGGGCCGAGGTCGTCCACCGTCGATCTCCACTACCGCCTCCAGCAGCCCGGCTCGCCAAGCCCGCGCGACGCGGACGGGTTCCTGCGGCGCAAGCGACAGGTCGAAATCGCCGGTGCGACGGTGCCGTTCACCTCGGTGGCCGATACATTGCTTTTGTCCTGCATCAGCGTCGCCAAGGCACTTTTCAACCGGGAACCCTGCGCCGGATACGTCTGTGATATCGGCGCCAGCGCCGGCCGCCTCGACGAGGCGGATCAGCAGCGTTTGCTCGATGCCGCTACCGCGCAAGGTCTGGACGACACGCTGCTGCTTGGCCTGCGCGCCGCCGACGTGCTGCTCGGCGGTGCCAGCACGCTGCTGTCGCAGCGCGCGACCAGGATCCTGCCGCGCATCGGCAATGAGGATCTGCTCAGCATGGTCATCGCGCCGTGGCTGCCGTCGCTGCGGTGGCCGCAGCGGCGAACGGTGCTTTGGGAACTGTGCGGCCGCGCGCCGGTCCGCTATCTGGCCGAAGCAGGCTGGGCGGCGTCCGCCGATATCAGCCGCCGCATCTTCGAGCGGCCGGCGAGTCGCTGAAGGTAAATTGGATGCTGATGGCAATTCTGTAGTGCATCGAACGAGTACGGGGCGAGGGCAAATCGATATTACCTGTACGAGAGGCAAATCCATGTCGATGACGAAATCCGAGGTCTGCGTGATCATCGCGGCAAAAAACGCCGCAGCGACAATCGCCGTCGCCATCGCATCCGCATTGCGCGAACCGGAAGTGGCGGAGGTCGTGGTCGTCGACGATGCCTCCACCGACGACACCGCCGGTGTCGCACGATCCGCCGATGATGGCAGCGGGCGGCTCTCCGTGATGCGCCTCGATGTCAATCGCGGCCCCTCCTTTGCCCGCAACGCAGCCATCGCCGGCTCGAAATCGCCGTTCATCAGCATTCTTGATGCCGACGATTTCTTCCTCGAAGGCCGGTTTCGCAACTTGTTTGCCGGCGCCGATTGGGATTTCGCCGCCGACAACATCATGCTGATCAGGGATGATGCGACAGGCGACGCGACGAAAATCGTCGCGCCGCAATTTGCCGCCGATCCGGAATTCCTCGATTTCGAGCGTTTCGTCGAAGGCAACATCTCCAGACGCCGCGTGCAGAGGGGCGAACTGGGCTTTTTGAAGCCGGTGATCAGCCGTGCCTTCCTCGACCGCCATGGGTTGAGCTACGACGAGAGCCTGCGGCTGGGCGAGGACTATGA
>NZ_RZRP01000200.1:0-8508 GCF_003997795.1 Mesorhizobium sp. M7A.F.Ca.US.005.03.2.1
GTTCTCAATGAGGCGGCGCGCTATCACAAGCTTATGACCACGCAGCTGGTTCTTTTGATAGGCAAGCTGAAGAACAGCCTGGATCCTGGGCTCGTCTGCGCTGGAAATATCGACTGCTACCGACAGCGGGATCTGGCCGGAGTCGACGGCCCGCAGAAGGCGCTGCTCGCCTTGCGACAGGAGGCGTGAAACTCCTCTGACATATTCGGTCGAAAGACCGATCTTTTCTGCGATGTCGGCGTCCGAATAGTTGCTTTCTTTCAGCCGGCCGATGTCGCGAAGAAGGTCATAAGCGGTGTGATACCGGCGAGCACAATTTTCCACCAAGCCTTTGAGCAGCGCCTCGGCGTCAGTTGCCTCTATCACAAACGCCGGAATCTCGGTCTGGCCAAGCAACCTGAAGGCCTCGATCCGTCCCTGGCCGCACACCAGGTCGTGCGTGAAAGCGCTTTCGTCGACATTCCTCGTGGTCACCGTGATGGGACGCTTCAGGCCGACGCTCTTGATGCTGTCGACAATGTCCTGGAAGGATTTCTTGCCTCGCGCACGCGGGTTGGTGATGTTGATCGCGTCAAGGCGCAGGAGCGAGATTGGTCTGTTGGCGGTGACCATCAGCGAGCGGCCGAGATGGCGTCGCGTTCGGCCAAGGCGAACAGCGGATCCAGCGATTTGTAGAAGAAAGTGTTGAATTCCAGCCTTTTGTTCAAGGCGCAGTTTAAGGGCTTCCCGCCAATCTCATTTGCTGGCGCAATCAGATAGTCGAGGATCGTCTGGTTATCCGGGCTCATGCGGATGGCCACTTTCACGTCCGCAGCGGGACCCCGTTGCGCAGAGGCCACCCAATGAGGATAGCCGTATGGCGTGTTGCGACAGCGACCCATCGCAATGGCTACGGTGAATTCATCGTTGACGCGAAGCACGCCGAGAGCACTCTGACGCACCGCAGTTCCGCCCGCCCGCTCGATGGTCGCGATTGTCGTATGCACGACTTCTGCGAAGATCTCACGAAGCCGCCTTCTGATATCAAGAAATCGATAGTTCTGAGACGGATCGTATCCAACGAGCTTGTAGGCCCGCAGCAGACTGCCGAATTTTTTCCTATAGCGGCTGCTTGGCGGACAGTCAGCCGCCGCGTCAATCATCGGGCCTGAAAGGGTACCGCGCCTCTTCAGAAGTTGGGCGAGCACAACCAACATCTGATCGTTGCTCATCTTAGATGAGCGGGCGTCGGCTATGGCCTGAGCCCGTTCGAAAAGTTTACGCTCTACAATGGGTTCAAAAACGCCATCGGCGCGCACCAATTGGGCAGGACCATTGGTCACCTTCCTTTGCTTGAGCTTGAAGGACTGCCGGTTCCAGACGTTGTTGCCCACATACTTCTCGTTGCTGAGTATCTGGTGAATGGATTCGCGTTTCCACGATCGGTTGAGATCGGTGACCACTCCCTTGGCATTCAACGACCGCGCAATCTGAAGCTCGGTCCGACCAGCCTTCACGTATTCATTATAGATCCAGCGCACCGTCGCAATTTCATCAGGTGGTCCAGGCACGAGGATAACCCGGTCCGTCTGGAGGCTCTTGTACTCTTTGAGAGCGAGCATGATCTTTGTGCGCCCATGCTGGTCGATGAGCCGGCGCCTCAGGCCCAGGCCGGACGACCCTCCCTGCCGGTATCCCATTCGAATGAGCCTGGACTGGCCGGCAAACACCTTGACCGACAACACCCGACTGTGCTCGGCCGCCATCGTGCGCTTTATCGCCTTGAGCAGGTCTGATCCGATGCTGCCATCGTTTGCAAACTGTTCGCCACAATATTCAATTCGCACTCCGGCAACGCGACACCGATACTCGTACGACGCACTCTCATCGGGGTTCGGGAATCGCCCCCAGCGGCTCACGTCGTAGACGATGACGATTTCGAAATCTGCGTTCTTCGTTTCGACATCCGCCAACAGCCTTTGCAGGCCGGCGCGACCTTCAAGATTCAAGCCGCTGCGACCCGCGTCCTCGTATGTGGCCACGATGTCGTAATTCATCGCATCCGCGAATTCACGGATTGCATCCTTCTGATTGTCAATCGAGTAGCTCTGGTGGTCAGTGGACATTCGCACGTATTGAGCTGCGCGCACGCGTTGTGCGTTCTCAGCAGGTCGACGGACCGTGTGCGCCTGTTCCATCATTCAGTGCCTGAAAGGCAGATTGAACGTCCGCTTGGACCGGCAATCCTAGCGGTATGAGGCTACAATCCCGTTACACATTGATCGACACTTTGTATCGAATGAGACTTGTTGCCATAAACCGAGAAGCGCGGAAAATAGCAGGCAGACTCCTATCAATACCCGAGAAACCATGTCTTTTATCGTGAGGGCTCGTGCCCCCGTTCCGCCGCATTGCGGCCGCACGGGACGAGCCATAGGGATTTCAGGCATTCAAGGGAGACGTCAGATGAATTTTCGCAAAGCCATAGCCACCGTGCTGATGACCGCAGCACTGGCGGGGTGCGCGCAGACCGAAGGCCAGCAGCGGGCCGGAACTGGCGCTCTGATCGGCGGCGCCGGCGGCGCCCTGGTCGGTCAGGCCATCGGCGGCAACACCGAAAGCACGCTCATCGGCGCTGCCGGCGGCGCCCTGCTCGGCGCCGTCGTCGGCTCGGCCACTACGCCGCAACGGCGCGGCGAACAAATGTGCCGCTACCAGGACCGCCGCGGCCGCATCTACACGGCGCCGTGCGACGACAGGTACTATAACGGCGATTATTAAGCAGAGGGTAGTCTGCCCATCCGTTGTCTGAGTGGGAAATGGGAACGGTTCCGTTGTAGGAATAGCCCTGGTCGTACATTTTTTCTGATCGCGCCGCCGGCGGCGGCGCTGCGTTGTCATCTTTTGCCCATAACATAGTGCTACCAGCAAGGACGGCGGGGTTCTGGAGGTCGTTATGACTGATAGCCTTGCCGGCACCCTGAAGAGTCGTGGCAAACAGGCAGCCAAGCGGCTGCTTGGCTACGATTCCCGCAACTGGCTGCGCATCCGCCAGATCGAGGCATTCACGCTCTTTCTCGAAGCCGGCAACCGCAAGGCTGCCGACGTGATCGAGATCTCGCCCGGCTGGAACCGCACCTGGCGGGCGATGTGCCCCAATTACCGCTCGGTCGATTTCCCCGCCTTCGACATCTGCAGGGACCGCACCGACGAGCAATATTCCATCGTCATCGCCGACCAGGCGCTGGAGCATGTGCGCCGGCCGCAGGCGGCGGTGGAAAACATCTACGCCATGACCCGACCGGGCGGTTGGGCGATGGTGGCGACACCCTTCCTGTTTCGCGTCCACGCTAGGCCGCACGACTACAACCGGTGGACGCCCGCCGGCCTCAAGCAGCTGATGGTCGAGGGCGGCTTCGCGGAAGTCAACGTCAAGGTCCACGGCTGGGGCAACAAGGCCTGCGCGAGGGCCCATATCGGCGGCCCGGTCCGCGCCTATGGCCTGTGGCGGGATCTCCGTAATGATGAGGAATACCCGCTGATGGTCTGGGCGTTCGCTAAGAAGGGGTGAGTGGCGGAAGCCGCGCTCCATCCCGGTCATAGCCAGGGTGTCTGGCTGGACACTTGACCGGATCTGCCGCCAGTGACCTACTTCGAAATTCGAGGAGCCTCGCGAATGGACATTCGAGCCACATTGACGGAGCTGTGCGAGGCCTTCAACGCGCACGACCTCGGTCGCATTATGGCGTTCTTTGCCGACGACTGCGTTCTGGAGATGCCAAGGGGCGTCGAGCCTTGGGGAACGCGCTTCGAGGGCAAGCGCAGCGTGCGAGACGCGCTTGCGACACGCTTTGAGGGTTTGCCCGATGTGCATTACGGCAATGGGCAGCACTTTGCGGACGAGGCTGCCAACACGGGCATGTCGAAATGGACCCTCACCGGCACCACCCGCGAGGGCGTCAAAAAGGAAGTTCAAGGTTGCGACTTTTACACATTTCGCGACGGAAAGGTGATCCGCAAGGATTCATATTGGAAGATCGTGGAGTAGGGGTTGCCAATTCCTGTCTGATCTTTTCGTCGTCCCGCATCCACCGCCATATTCACCCACCAAGGGTTAGCCTCGCGCGACCACGCAATGACGCCAGCATGCTTGTCCGCCAGTGTCTTGGCAGTGCGCATCGCTCTGTCCACTCGGCAGCTCTGCCCGGCCCGACGATGGGTTGGAGGTCGCCGGTCTCATTGTCGAAGGCCGTGGTTGCGATCAGCCTGGGTGGCTTTGGGTTGGGAGAGCAATTATTTGACATGCAGGGTGTCTTTCACCAACAGCCGGTTAAAGTTGGGTGGCGCAGGGGGAAGAATCTCTGTCATCTCGAACAGAGGCACAGGGACTTCCCGCTCCGGTGCTTTCTGCTTGGCCTTCAGGTCCGTGATCTCCTCGTCCCGCCTCGCAATCCGGCTTTCCAGATTGGCAATTCGCTCCGCAAGGAAATAGCGCCCAACGGCAAAGCCGCCGCCGCCGAACAATACGGCAGACGTAGCAAAAGCCAGCGGGTTAGTCGCCACCAGCGCAGAGTTGCTTTGAATGAAAACGATAAGGTCATGCATGGCCAAAGAGCACTCCTGTCACGCCGGGAACAATTCACACTGCCGGTTGTCGCGCAAGGGATCGTAATACCAAGTCGCATCCGGCCAGCTTATGGGCAATTTCGTCCTCCGGCCTTGCCCTGCCGTGCGGAGCGCCGCGAGTGCGTCAGGACTCGTTCCATTCATCCGCGCTATCGTCGTCATCGTAGGGCGGGACGGGATCAGTTCGCAATGTCCACGCAGTCATCCCACGACGGGGGGCGTATCGTCATAGCCAATGGAGACTATCCCCGGATGCCTGTGGGCTATAGCGAGTATCTGAGTCTCTAGCTCGCAGTTGTAGGTCATCAGCGCCTTCACGGTCTCAAGTGGGCTGTCGTAGCGGGCGATAAGCTTCACGGCTTCAGAGTGCAGCTCGGCTTTGGCCTCGGCGTCCAGGTACATCGTTCCCATCTCGGTTCTCCTTGCGTGTCGTAGGCGTGATGTAGTGAGCGCCATTGAGCAGCATTATCCCTTTGAGCGCCTTTATGTGGACTGCGATGATCAGCATAAGTCTGGCGGGCGGCCTCTCCGGCATGCGCAGTGAACAAAAAGGGAACATATATGTCAAGCACGAATCCATTCCTGTCTTGACGTTGCCCGCGAGAAGTCGGTCAGAGTATGCTGCAGCCACCCTCAACGGGCACACGGCTTCGCTCGGTCCTTAACCCGCACTGGTTGAGCACTGAAGCGTACGTGCCCGCTCATCGTGCCTTGTTCCATCATCACGAACGAGCCTCGCAAGCCGGATCAGATCGATTGTGCCGCCAGTAAGGCTCGCGGCCTTGCATTGACGGTGCTCAGCGCATTCAGGAGCAATCCTGAATCGTCGCTTCAAGGCTGGTCGCCACGTATGCACCGTTGTCCTTGCGTCCTTCACCGCGACTTCGTTGAAGGGCTGAGCCCAGAATGTTGCGCATTGCGCTGGTCGTGCAGTGCCTGGAGGTACGCGTGCTTGTCGCGCAGCACCGGGTAATTCCAATGTCCTGCTCACCTCGGGTCAGAGGAGGATCCGTTGGTGGTGGTGGATAGCTGCCGGCGATTTCCGACAACAGCATGCCCGCCGCGCTGTGGCGCACCTCGTGAATAGCCGACCGAGAAGCGATTCACGGCGAGCGAAAGCATCGAACGCCGAGAGCGTGCACACGGGGCATCCGCATGGCCACCGAAAGGTGGCATATGCGTGAAGTGGGGACGACCAGGGCCGGTCTCCACGGGCGAAGAGCGTACGCTGTCGAAACGTGGCAGGGTTCTGAGCGGCCCCTTGCAACCCCTATGCAAGCGTGGCTGAGCGCGCGCGAGAGCCCGCCCATCGGGCGCGTGATGCGCGACCTCGCTAGTCGGCCCTCATAGCTGCGGAAGCGCTTGCGCCATTCCTCGCAGCTCAGAGCCCGAGGGTCTGACCCGTTTCCATCCGAAGGAAACCTGCCGGCGAATTCCGCAACACCGAGTCTTGGAACGCCTCGACGGCAGAGCCGTGGGTGATATCGACCAGCACGGCCGCTGCGGCTTCAACCTTATCGGCCGCTTCGTCTACCTTGTCGAAACGCATCAGCATTCGATCGTGTAGCATCGACAACCGCGTCGCGTGATAAAGCACGCTGCGCTTGTGATAGTCCGAGTCCAGCGGCTCAAACAATATTGTCATGACGACAAATCCTCCGTTTCATTGCGATAGGAGGTCATTTGATGACGCCCCGTAACGATGCTGGTTTGGCGCTCCCGGCCTCCATAACGCAGTGTCGGGCTGCCCGAATCCTGCAGCACAAGGCAATATTGACTGCGACGCCATTTTCCCGGTCCGTTTCCTCCTTCGCGCGCGACAGCGATTTCTCGGCTCGTTTGACGCGTAACCTTGCACGTCCAAGTTCGAAATCAAGACTTTCAGCCATTGTTGCGCTTCCAATTCGGTTGCGGTCCCTTCGACCGATAAAGTACGTCTGTTCTGTTTGGTTCCGGCCAACAAGAGCAATCGCGACCCGGCTCCCAGTTTTTAACAGGAGCCAGGCAAACGACTTATCTTAGTCGTCGTTGTCCTCGATGATCACGTGGCGCCGGTGATGGCGGCGTTCGATCGAGCCCGTGGTGACGACCACGTGATCGCGGCGATGGTGCTTGCGATGCCAATGGCGCTGGCCGTTGTCGTAAAAGGCTTCCGTGCCGTGACGGCGATGGTGAAGGCGAGCTCCATCCTCGTTGATGACGGCAATGCGGTTGTTATGGTGACGGTGATGCTTGTTCGTGGTGATGACGATTGAGTCCGCCGAAGCCACGGCAGGGGCGGCCAGGCAAAGGGCCAGCGCGCCCAGAATCAGGGTGGTTCTCATTTTCAACTCTCCAAGGAATTAAGATGCCCTTCGGTCAATAAACATCGTTTGCGCGCTTTGGTTCCTGAAGGTCAGCACGCAGTCATCGCGATCCATTCTCGGGTAAGGCCGCCTTATCAGCTCTTGTCAGCGCCTCGGTGCGCGATAATTTTTGTGGGGAAGGGACTTCAATCAAAAGGAGCCGACGATGGAACACCAAACTCTAAGCCAACTGCAGACAATTGCAGAAGTAGAACCCCTGTCGACATACCCGATCATGACCCGCCAACAGCGCATCGAGCGCTGGGCTGAGTTGCTGGAACAACATCCCGAGCGACGCCTGAGAGCGCTTACCGGCACTGAGTATCTGAAGCGGGAAGCTCGCGACGCAGCGCGCGGCGAGGGCTCGCCGATTACAGTGGCTTTCGAGGACCCGCTACTGCGTGCGTTGGGCCTGAAGGATGACACCTATGGGGAAGCAAAACGCTTCTTCGAACTGTCTGACGGGGAATTGCATGGCATCGTCTGCAGTTGCCATGTCGGAACCATGTTCAGAGGGCAGTGGGCTGCCGCTAGAGTCCGTCGGTCAATCGGAGGGAACAGGTTTCTTAAGTGGGTTAGAGAGAGAATGTGGCACTGAGGTCGCCAAGGACGGCGATTGAAGCTCGTTCCGAGATGAACGACTGGCGCGCCAGCGCTCCGCCGTGGTGACGACGGGGCCGACGCCTGTCCCAAGGTAGTGACGGCTGTGCAGACGGGTGGCGCGCTCCTCGGTCCCGCTTTACTGCAGTCCAGGCAAGGCTGCATACGCCTGGGGCGGGATTCTGGATTCTTCTTTGCGGCTAGCATCACCACGTGACGACGTCGATCGTTCGGCCATCTGCTGCGCTAACCTCGGCGGCGCCTGGCCTGAATGGCAGCAAAAGTCACTGGGCGAAAATCCCAGGCGTCGACCCCGACATCGTGCTGGCGCGTCATTGGCTTCAGCCGGCCATGAGAATGGCCGTGCAGGTTTATTGATTTCTTGCCGATCTGGTTCCAGGTGCGGAACGGGTAGTGGCAAAGAACCAGGAAACTGCCCTCGACAGTTAGCTCCTTGTAGTGTTGCACGCTAGCCCAAGCCGAAGCGCCGAGCGTTACCACGCCGTCGTTGTTGCCGATGATCAGGTGCTTGGTGCCGTGGAGACGGGACAGCAGCGAAGACACTGTCTCGGCAGATCCCTTGGCGAAGTCGCCGAGGTGCCAAACCTCGTCGCTTGGAGCAACAGTCTCGTTCCAAAGTTCAATCAGTGCTTGGTCATGCCCCGCCAATGAACTGAAGGGGCGGGGGGCAAGCCGCAGAATACGGGGATCGTTGAAATGCGTGTCGGAGGTGAAGAAGATCATGCGCCGCCGCTGGCTGAGACGAGCGATCGACGATCGCTTCTAAGTTCGGTTGCCGGAGCTCCTTTTGGGTCCATCATCGATCCTGATTTGGGCTTCCCTGAGCATCTTGAGTGCCTCCTCCTTGGTGAGGCCGCACTTGCGCGCAAAGTAGAGCGCTTCGATCGCCTGTTCACGATCCGCCGTGGCTTCTGAGGGCTGTTTGGGCTTCTTACCC
>NZ_RZRP01000201.1:0-8377 GCF_003997795.1 Mesorhizobium sp. M7A.F.Ca.US.005.03.2.1
ATCTTGGGATTGCCGAGCGTCACCGCCATGCCGGCGAAGAACAGTTTTATCGCCGAATCCTCGCGCGGCATCTCGCCCTCTTTTGCATCGACAGGCGCGGTCCACATCTTCCAGGCGAGGTAAGCGAGATAGGCAACGCCGACCCATTTCACCACGACGAAGGCGAAATGGAAGGTCTGCGCCACGACAGCCAGCCCGAACACCGCCAGCGATAGCCAGATGCCCTCGCCGATCCACATGGCGAGCAGGAACGGGAACACGTCGCGAAACCCTTTCGAGATGACGCGGGCGACAAGCGCCGCGATCGATGGCCCAGGCGAGCCCGCGGCAACGAACAGAGCGGCGGCGAAAATCAGGAGCGAGGTGGGGTGCATAACCGGGTCTCTGGTTGAAAACCTTCGATTTCGGATATTAACGCAAGTGGCTCGGCTGCGGTAGCACCGACAAAAGACCCTTGTCGGTCCGGCATGTCGCGGCTAGAAAGGCCATCGCGAAACAATTTTGAGCTTCACTTTGCCTACGTAACCGCCGGTCTCGCCAACTCCCCCGACACACTGCATGACACCGCATTTGCGGTATCTGTTTTCATTTTCATGTGTTCTTCTGGGCGGCGGTTCGAGACCGGTTTGGCACTGCTGAACCGTTGTTGCGCGCTGCCGCCCGTGACATCCGATTTCCAATCATAGCAAGCGACCGCCACGCCGCGCCCGCATGGGCATCTCGACATCGCCGGCCTGATGAACTTCCCGACGGGAAGGGCTTATCGGCATGTCTGGACTTCTGCGTATCCACTGGGCAATCGCACCCCAGACCGCACCTCGACCGCTCATCAATTGCAACCGCTGCGGCACCGTGAGGGCCTATTGCAGCAGCGGAAAGTTCCGCGTCAACGCCAGTGGCAAACGCATCGACGTGTGGCTGATCTATCGCTGCATCGACTGCGACAATTCCTGGAATTTCGGCATTTTTGAACGCTGCAACCGCCGCGACATCGACCCGGCGCTGCTGGCGGCGCTCGAAAGCAACGATCCTGCACTCGCTCACCGTCATGCCTTCGATGCGGTGGCGTTGCGCAACCGGATCGGGCGCGTCGAGGAGTTCTCCGATGTCAGCGTTCACAAGCGCAGGCTCGGCGACACCAGGGAAGCCGCGACCGTGTTGGAACTCCAGCTTGGGCTCGAAATGCCGACATCGCTGCGGCTCGACCGGCTGCTCGCAAGTGAACTCTGCATCTCGCGATCACGGCTTCAGGCGCTGGAGGAGAAGCGGCTGCTCATCGTTGACCCGGATGGAGCAAAGGCCCTGCGCAAGCCGGCCCGTGCGAGAAACACGATCCGCATCGATCTGGCCGGCGAGGCCGATCGGCAGGCCATCATCGCGGCTGCCGGTGGATGAACGAAAAAGGGGCGGAACACTGGTTGCTCCGCCCCTCTCCGCTGTTGGAAAAAATAAGAGCTTACGCCGCGCCGACCACCTTGGACGACTTCTCGAACCGCTTGCGCTCGTTCGGATCGAGATAGAGCTTGCGCAGCCGAATGGTCTTCGGCGTCACTTCGACCAGCTCGTCGTCCTGGATCCAGGCCAGCGCGCGTTCCAGCGTCATGCGGATCGGCGGGGTCAGCTTGACCGCCTCGTCCTTGCCGGCGGCACGGATGTTGGTCAGCTTCTTGCCCTTGAGCACGTTCACTTCAAGGTCATTGTCGCGGCTATGGATGCCGATGATCATGCCCTGATACACCTTGACGCCCGGATCGATGACCATCGGGCCGCGATCTTCCAGGTTCCACATGGCGTAGGCGACCGATTCGCCCTGTTCGTTGGAAATCAGCACGCCATTGGTGCGGCCTGGCAGCTCGCCCTTGTAGGGCTCATAGGCATGGAAAAGCCGGTTCATCACGGCGGTGCCGCGCGTGTCGGTCAAAAGCTCCGACTGGTAGCCGATCAGGCCACGGGTCGGCGCATGGAAGACAATGCGCTGACGATTGCCGCCGGATGGGCGCAGTTCGACCATCTCGGCCTTGCGCTCGGACATCTTCTGCACGACGACGCCGGCATGCTCCTCGTCGACGTCGATGACGACTTCTTCGACCGGCTCCAGCAATTCGCCATTCTCGCCCTTCTGCATGACGACGCGCGGACGCGACACGGCGATTTCAAAGCCTTCGCGCCGCATCGTCTCGATCAGCACGGCCAGCTGCAATTCGCCGCGGCCGGAGACGAAGAACGAATCCTTGTCAGGCGATTCCTCGATCTTCAGCGCGACATTGCCTTCGGCTTCGCGCAGCAGGCGGTCGCGGATGACGCGGCTGGTCACCTTGTCGCCTTCGGTGCCGGCCAGCGGACTGTCGTTGACCAGGAACGACATGGTCACGGTCGGCGGATCGATCGGCTGCGCATGCAGCGGTTCGCTCACGCTCGGGTCGCAGAACGTGTCGGCGACGGTGCCCTTCGACAAGCCGGCAATGGCGACGATGTCGCCCGCCTGCGCTTCTTCGATCGGCTGGCGCTCAAGGCCGCGGAAGGCCAGGATCTTGGAAATACGGCCGGTTTCGATCTGAGTACCGTCATGGTGCAGCACCTTGACCGGCTGGTTGGCCTTCAGCGTGCCGCTCTCGATGCGGCCGGTGATGATGCGGCCGAGAAACGGATTGGCTTCCAGGATGGTGCCGATCATGCGGAACGGACCGGGATGAACGGTCGGCTCCGGCACATGCTTGATGACGAGGTCGAACAGCGGCGCCAACTGCTGGTCCTTCGGTCCTTCCGGATTTTCCGAAACCCAGCCATCGCGGCCTGAGCCGTACAGAATCGGGAAGTCGAGCTGCTCGTCGGTGGCGTCGAGCGCTGCGAAAAGGTCGAACACCTCGTTGACCACCTCGACATGACGGGCGTCCGGGCGATCGATCTTGTTGATGACGACGATCGGCTTCAGGCCGACCTTGAGCGCCTTGCCGACGACGAATTTGGTCTGCGGCATCGGCCCTTCGGCGGCATCGACCAGCACGATGGCTGAGTCGACCATCGACAGGATGCGTTCGACCTCGCCACCGAAATCGGCGTGGCCGGGGGTGTCGACGATGTTGATGCGGGTATCCTTCCAGTCGACCGAGGTCGCTTTGGCCAGGATGGTGATGCCGCGCTCCTTTTCGAGGTCGTTGGAATCCATGGCGCGCTCGGCCACGCGCTGATTGTCTCGGAAGGAGCCGGACTGCTTCAAAAGCTGGTCGACCAGGGTGGTCTTTCCATGGTCGACGTGCGCGATGATCGCGATATTACGGATTTTCATGTTCTGGTCTCGGAAGCGTTGCAGGCAGCAGGCCAAAAGGCGCTGCCTCTTTCGGTTGCGCGGCTCATACAGGGTTTTTCGCAGTTGCGAAAGAGGAGGCGCGTCACCAAATACTCATCAAATCTTAAGCATCTGCGTGTGAGATGATTTTGTTAACCAAGGCGGGAACCCTTCGGGGCCCGGGCAGTTCGAACATCATGACCGACAAACTCAACCGATTCTGGCCGCTCATCGCCTCTGTTGCCTTCGCCGTCCTGCTGGCGGCCAACGCCGCGCAGTCGGCCGCGACGACGAAGGAATCACGGCCTGCCTTGCCGTCAGAGGCACAGTCGGCCGAGCAGATTTTCGCCGACGCGCCCGACGGCGTCGACCCGGTGGTGACCGGCCCGGTCAGCGCCGCCTTCAAGCAGCGGCAGGACGCCGCCAACTGCGACAGCGCCGTCTGGCCGAATATCTCCATGGGCTGCTACCCGGCCTAAGACATCGCGCGCCCTAGACGCGCGACACCTTTCCATCAGCGCGCGCTTATGCCGACCGTACCGGGTCGAGCGTCACCTTGTAGAGTTCATTGTCGTCGCGATCCATCAGCCGCACCGTCATCTGCTCGCTGGCGCCTGAAATATCGACCAGTCCGAAGAATTGCAGACCTGCCGACGGCGGTAGGTTCTGTCCCTGTTCGGCGGTCGGCGCCTTGATGAACTTCAGCTCCGGACCGAACGTCATGTCGAAATCGTTCGGCCCGAACGTTCCGGCATGGATCGGACCCGAAACGAATTCCCAGAACGGATTGAAATCCTGGAACTGCGCCTTGTCCGGGTTGTAATAATGCGCGGCCGTGTAATGCACGTCGGCGGTGAGCCAGACGGTGTTGCTGATGCCGGCATTCTTGATGAAGCGCAGCAGGTCGGCGATCTCGAGCTCACGCCCTTTTGGCAAGCCATTGTCGCCATTGCTGACTGCTTCGGCACCAACCTTCTTGGTGCCGTCGTCCCAGACGACGAGGCCGAGCGGCATGTCGGCGGCGATGATTTTCCAGGTCGCCTTCGAATTCGCCAGTTCGCGCTTCAGCCATTTCGTCTGCTGTTCGCCGAGCATGCGCGATTGCGGCGTCATCTCATCCTGCATGTCGGGACCATTGGGGCCGCGATAGGAGCGCATGTCGAGGAAGAACACGTCGAGCAGCGGCCCGTAGGCGATCTTGCGATACACGCGGCCGGGCTCGGAAGGTTCGTAGCGGATCGTCGTCATCTCGTGGAAAGCCCGCGCCGCACGGGCCGCCAGCACGTGGATGGATTTTTCCGTATAGCGGCTGTCGGCGCTGAGATCCTTCGAAT
Organism: Mesorhizobium sp. M7A.F.Ca.US.005.03.2.1; assembly: GCF_003997795.1. Taxonomy (NCBI): domain Bacteria; kingdom Pseudomonadati; phylum Pseudomonadota; class Alphaproteobacteria; order Hyphomicrobiales; family Phyllobacteriaceae; genus Mesorhizobium; species Mesorhizobium sp. M7A.F.Ca.US.005.03.2.1. Next base: position 4,621 of record NZ_RZRP01000201.1, read on the forward strand.
CCGACCAGTTGTTCAGGACTTCATGGTCGTCCCACTGGTAGAAAGTCGGGCAGATGGCGCTGAGGCCGAGCACGTTCCTGTCCATCATGTTGTACTTCCACTGGTCCCGGTATTCGTCCAGCGTCTCGGCAACCTTGCGCTTGCCGTCGATCAGCACGACGTTCTTCCACTTGCCGCCGCCGGGCAGGTCGACCTCGTCCTTCATGGCGCCGTCGGCATAGATGGTGTCGCCCGAATGCAGGAAGAAGTCGGGCGTGTGCTTGCCGATCGTGGCGTAGGTCTTCATGCCGGTCTCATCGATGCCCCAGCCCTGGCCGGCGGTGTCGCCTGACCAGGCAAAGCGGATGTCGCGCTTCGAGGCCGGCGCCGTCCTGAAGCGCCCGGTGATCGGCTCGGAAACGGCGTTGATGTCGGCGAGATCGGCTGCCGTCATGCGATAGAAGATATCCTGGTCCGAAGCGAGGTCGGTGAGCAGCCGCTTGACGGTGTAGTCGCTGGCCGGCGACGTATCGAGCGGCGCCAGGCGTGTCGCAGTGGCGAAGTTCTCCGTCGACGACACTTCGAACATGACGCGCGACGGGCGATCGGTGCGCGTCCACACCATGCCGCTGGTTGCGTCGACATCGCCGGACTGGACGCCATGGGTGAAGGCCGGCCGCTGACTGGCGCGCGAATAGTAGGGCAGCGCCAGGCTCGAGACGCCAGCCAGGCCAACGGCGCTGGCGGAGGTGACGAAAGCGCGGCGAGTCATCGAAAGCTTGTTCACGGCTGTCTCCTGGATGGCTTGAACGGTGCCACCAAAATCCAGCGTCAATGTTTCAGGGACATCTCGGGATCATGAAGTTTTTCTGACGATCAACAGGCGGGTGGGCGTTTGCGCGGACGGCGAAGCTGCCGATCTTCCTCCGTGTGGGGGAGATGGCAGCTTGGCCGGTAGCGTCTCTCCCTACGCCGCCTGCGGCTCCGGCTCGAATGCCGGCTTGCTGGTGTTGATCAGCAGCGAGATACAGGCAGCGGCTATTGCCGTCATGCCGGCGATCAGGAAGGCCAGTTCGTAATTGCCCTGCAACTCGCGCATGGTGCCACCGAAGGCGGCGGCGGTCGCCGCACCGATCTGGTGGCCGGCGACGATCCAGCCGAACACGATCGGCCCACTGCGATCGCCGAACGCCTCATTGGCGAGCCTCAGAGTCGGCGGCACGGTGGCGATCCAGTCGAGACCGTAGAGCACGGCGAAGATGATCAGGCTGGTCGCTGAGAAGCCGGAATAGGGCAGGTAGATCAGCGACAGGCCGCGGATGCCGTAATAGACGCCGAGCAGCTTGCGCGGGTCGAAACGGTCGGTGAGCCAGCCCGACAATGTCGTGCCGATCAGATCGAAAATGCCCATCATCGACAGCAGGCCGGCGGCCTGCACCTCGCCGATGCCCATGTCGCCGCAAAACGCGATCAGATGCGTGCCGACCAGCCCGTTGGTGGTGAAGCCGCAGACGAAGAAGGTGGCGAACAGATACCAGAACACCCGCGTGCCGGCGGCACGGCGCAGCGTCGAGAACGTATGCGCCAGAAAGTTGCCCTGTGACGCAGGCGGCGTCGGCGGCACATCGTCAGCCTCGGCGCCATAGCGCACCATGCCGATCGATGCCGGCCGCTCCGGCACCAGCAGCCAGACCAGCGGTATCAGGGCAGCGGTCGCGATCGCGACCGCAATGACAACCGGCTGCCAGCCGCCCGACTGTGCCAGAGCGGCGATCAGCGGCAGGAACACCAGCATGCCCGAGGCACTGGAGGCCGACATCAATCCCATGACAAGGCCGCGATTGGTCTTGAACCAGCGATTGACGATGGTCGCGCCGAGCACGCTGGCGACGGCACCGGAACCAATGCCCGAGAACACGCCCCAGGTGATGAACAGATGCCACGGCTTGGTCATCAGCAGGCTGAGCATGGTCGAGCCCGACATCACCACCAGCGAGGCGAGCAGCGTGCGGCGCAGCCCGATGCGCTCCATCAGGGCTGCGGCAAATGGCCCCGTCAAACCGTAAAGCAGAATGCCGACACCGGCGGCCAGGGAGATGATGTCGCGGCGCCAGCCGAAACTGTTCTCGAGTGGCAGCATCATGACCGAGGGTGCGGAGCGCAGGCCAGCCGCGACCAGCAGGCTGAGGAAGATGACGCCGACCACGACGAAAGCGTAGCGCTGGCCAAAGGGGCGAGATTGAGTTATCATGTTACTGACCGGTACGTTGCAGAGTGGGAACATGTATACGTACCGATCGGTAACATTGTCAATCGAGTCACACGATGCCAACCGACAAAAATATTGAACTGACCATCAGCGACGGTCATGCATCCGCTCCGCCGAAAGCCGCCAAGAAGATCCTCGATGTGGCCTATGACCTGTTCTACCGGCGCGGCATCAGGGCGATCGGCGTCGACGAGATCGTCAAGCGTGCCGGCGTCACCAAGCCCAGCCTCTACCGCAGCTTTCCGTCCAAGGACGAACTGGCCGCTTCCTATCTCAGGCAATATGACCGTGAATACTGGGAGCGCTTCGACGAGGCGGTCGCCGCTCATCCCGGCGACCCGCGCGCTCAGATCAAGGCTTTCCTGACCCGCATCGGCAAGCGCACGCAGGTGGCGGACTATCGCGGCTGCGGCATGACCAATGCGGCGGTCGAATATCCCGACCACAGCCACCCGGCTCGCGTGGTCAGCGAGGCCAACAAGCAGGAACTGCGCCGCCGGCTGCGCGCCATGGCGGCTGCGATGGGCGCGCAAGACCCAGACACGCTCGGCGACGGCCTGCTGCTGCTGATCGAGGGCGCCTATATCAGCGGCCAGTTGTTCGGCCTCGGCGGTCCGGCGCAAGCGGTTGCCCGCAATGCCGACCTGCTGATCCAAGCCAGCTTGAAGAAATAGCGTTTGGCGCTACGCTGCGGCGGCTTGCAACGGAGATTGACCGCCATGCGTGCCATTCTGATCCCGCTTGTCCTGGTCGGTCTCGGTCAGGCGGCGCAAGCCGACGGCATTTCCAGCGCCTACACCGATCTGGATTCGAAAACGGACTGCGTGACCTACGCGCAGGCAGAAGAAGGCGACGGCGACTGGGCCGAACTCGCCTGTTCAGGCTATCGCGGCTATCCCGTACTGATCGCCTATGACGACGCCCGTGAATCGCTGTTCTACGGTTTTCCGCCCGGCGGCGACATGACGACGGTCTGGGAAAGCTTTTCCGGCCTCAATTCGTCCGGAGCCAAAGTCGAATGGCGCATCGAAACCAAGGGCGACACGGCAGTGCCCTATGCCGTCATCCATCGCCGCTCGATCAGCAATCCCGAGGACGAGAAAAAGCCGACCGAGGTGCTGCTCGTCGCCAAGGTCGGCCAGATGGACGCCCGCGACGGCTGCACCGTCGGCCTGGTGCTGGCCACCGGCAATCCCGCCGCCAACGACCAGGCGCGCAAGCTTGCCGACGACAAGGCACGCACCTTCGCCTGCGGCAAGGACAGACACACCGTCATCGGCAAAGTGCCGGCCTTCGGCCGGGTCGACAACTGACGGATCGGGCTACTTGGTCGCCTTGGCCCGCTCGATCGCGTCGACGATCATCTTCTTGGCATATTTGGAATCGTGCCAGCCTTCGATCTTGACCCATTTGCCGGGCTCGAGATCCTTGTAGTGCTCGAAGAAGTGCTGCACCTGCTGGCGCGTAATGTCGGGCAGCTGAGTGTATTCGGTGACATTCTCGTAACGC
>NZ_RZRP01000202.1:0-8369 GCF_003997795.1 Mesorhizobium sp. M7A.F.Ca.US.005.03.2.1
GTGGTGATCGGCACGGTGACGCTGGCCATCGGCTTCTACGTCGCCAACGCGCTGGCGCCGCTGTTCACAAGTGCTGCCGTCGCATCGGGCTTCAAGCTGCCGGCGGATGCGCTGCAGATCACCTCGGTGGTCGACGGCTTCCTGTGGGTGCCTTACGTGGTCATCGAGGCGATCCAGGGGCTTGGACTTGTCGGCATCATCGTGATCGCGGTGGTCATCGCGGCATTGTTTGTCCTCTACCGCCGCAATCCGCTCGGCTGGGAGCGGGCCGCGGGCGCCGAAGACGAGCCGGCCGAAGAGACGGCCTGAACCTGATAGGGTCCACCCTTCAAACCGATCGTACGCCCTCCTCGGGGCGCCCGATTTCATCGACGGAGCCCGATCGTGCGCCCTCCTCGGGGCGCACGATTTCATCGACGGAGCAAAGAATGTCCGACGGCCTCATGCAGCTTCTGGATCCCGACGCGATCGTGCTCGGATCCGATGCCTCGACCAATGAGGAGATCATCCGCATCCTGGCGGGCCGGCTGGAGAGACTTGGCTATGTCAAAAGCTCCTATGCCGACGCGGTCGTGCGCCGCGAATTGACCATCCCGACCGGACTGCCGCTGGAACGCTCCGACAATGTCGCGGTGCCGCACACCGATCCGGAGCATGTGCTGAAGCCTGGCATCGCGATGGGCACATTGAAGCAACCAGTGACCTTCGCCAACATGGAGGATCCCGACGAGATGCTGCCGGTCGGCTTCGTTTTCCTGCTTGCCATCAACGACAAGGACAAGCAGATTGAGGCGCTGCAGGCCGTCATGGCCACCATCCAGAACCCGCAAGCCTTGGATGATTTGAGGTCGGCCAGAACCCTCGAAGACGTGCGAGCCGTACTCGGCTGATAACCAAGGAGAAGCAGAGATGTCCAGACAGAAAACCATTCTCTTCGCCTGCGGCACGGGCATCGCCACCTCGACCGCGGTCAACGTCGCCGTCACCGAGGAAATGAAGAAACGCGGCCTCACCTTCAATGCCCAGCAGGCAAAGGCCACCGAAGTGCCCGGACTGGCCGACAATGTCGACTTCATCGTCGCAACCACCCCGATCTCCGCTTCGGTGACCAAGCCGGTCATCAAGGGCCTCGCCTTCCTCACCGGCATCGGCAAGGACAAAGTGCTCGACGAGATCGAGGCTCAATTGCGCAAGTGACGGTCCAGACGCCACGCGCAGGCTGACGCGGCTTCACACCACCCTGACGTAGCTCGTCATTCCCGATTTCTGGTGCTCGATGATGTGGCAGTGCAGCAGCCAGTCGCCGGGATTATCGGCGACGAAACCGAGCTGAACCTTCTCGTTGGGCTGGATGAGATAGGTGTCGGAAATGACAGGCTGAACCTGGCGCGTCGAGGACGACAGCACCTTGAAGCTCATGCCGTGCAGATGCATAGGATGGGATTGCGGCGTCAGGTTCTCCATGTCGATGACATAGCTTTGGCCAAGCTTCAGTTCGGCCAGAGGCGCGGTCGGATCCTTGGTGTCGCCGGGCCACGGCACTTTGTTGATGGCCCAGAAACTGTAGCCAAGCGAGCCGCAGATGCCATCGCTCGGGACGTTTTCCGCCGTGGCGCTGAGCGCCAGGGAAATATGCCTGGCACTGGCGAGATCCACTTCCGCCACCGGATTGAGCTCCAGTGGAGCAAGATCCCGAATGTCCCGTTTGAGGGAGTTTCCTGTCGCGCGCAGGGTTGCCAGGATTTTTGGCTTGGTGCCTCTGACGTCCCTCAAGCTGACGATCGCGCCTTCCTCGTCGGGCATGCGTATGGCCAGCTCCATGCGCTGGCCGGGTCCAAGCAGCAAGGCATCGGGCGAAAAACGCTCAGGCACCGGATTGCCGTCGAGCGCCATGACAGTCGCCTTTGCACCGTCGACGTGAAAAGCGTAGATTCGCGTCACGTCGGTGATGGCGACGCGCAGCCGCGCCAGTCCGCCGGCCGGCGCATCATATTGCGGCTGGTCGAGCCAATTGGCGGTGCGCACCGTGCCGTAAGTTCCGGTTCTCGCGGCATCGCGCGGCCGGAACTGGTCGATGAACTGACCGTCGTCGCCGAGGCGCCAGTCGCGCAAATTGAGGACGATTTCGGCATCGAATTTCGGATCGTTGGGATTCTCGACCACGATCACGCCGGTCAGGCCATGGCCCATCTGCTCCAGCGTGTTGCAATGCGGGTGGTACCAGAAGGTGCCGGCATCGGGCGGCGTGAAGGCGTAGTCGAAATGATCGCCGGTGTAGACGTAGGGCTGGACCAGGAACGGCACGCCGTCCATCTTGTTTGGAACGCGAATACCGTGCCAGTGGATCGTCGTCGGATCGTCGATCGCGTTGACAAGGCGTGCAGCGAAGGGCTGGCCTTTTTTCATTCTGAGCACGGGCGGCATTCCGGCGTTGCCATAGGTCAGCACATCCCTGGTCTGGCCGATATCCATCAGCTTCGCCTGGATCTTTGCCGTCTGCAAAACCACCGGCTCAGGCGTGGCAGCGGCCCAGCCACCAAGCCGGCCCATGGCCGAAAGCCCGACCCCGCCTGCGCCGGCAATCGCTGCCGTTTTCAAAAGCCGGCGTCGGGTGAGTACGGTCATTTGACGCTCCAGCTGCAAAGACGGCTGCCCTGGGTTTATCGCAGCCTTGGATCGTAAGCGAGCATCCTGTGCCTAAACCGACTCCGCCACCGGCCTTAAGCAAAAGACGCTGGCGTGGACGGACAATCGACCACAATAAGCATCGCTGGCGGAGCGGCGCGCGACTATTTCGGCCGCGCCCCATAGGCGGCAAGGAATGCTTCGACCGAAGCATCGGCGTGCCGCTCGAGGTCCGCCTTCGAACGCGGGTTGCTTCCGGTGAACATGGCTTCGTTCATTGGGATCCAGAGAAGCATTCCGAAGAGATGGCTGGCCGCCAGACGGGGATCGCTGGTCTGCAACAGGCCTCGACTGGTAAGCTTTTGAAAGCATGATGCCACCGAGGCAAGCATGCGTTCAAAACCTTTTTCATACCAGCTCCGGCCAAGCTGCGGCATCCGATCCGCGTTGGCGATAATCAGACGCCGCAGCTTCAGCAGCTCTTCGTCCATCAGCGTCGTTGTCATGCGTCGGGCAAGCTGCTGTAGCCCACCCTCCATGAATTTCGCCTCGGAAAGCAGCATCGTCACGGACTCGACGACATCGTTGGTCTGGCTGGCGGTGGACTCGACGACTTCGCCGAAAAGCGTCTCCTTGTCCGTGAAATGCTTGTAGACAGTCTGCTTGGATGCGCCTGCTTTGGTGGCGATCTCTTCCATGCTGGTTCCATCATAGCCCTTGGCGATGAAGGCGGCCGTAGCCGCTTCAATGATTTCACGATCCTTGCGAGCCGACCTGGTCTCACCATCAATTTTCATAGCGCCTCTCAACCGGTACTAGACGGTACCGTTCCCGCATGGTAGCCATAGTTACAGTACTAGACTGGCTAGTACCCATCAACGGCAGCAAGGCTTAGACCGATGACCAAAATGATCTTCCTCAATCTACCGGTACGCGATCTGCAGGCGGCGACCAAGTTCTATCTCGCGATCGGGGGCACGCTGAACCCGCAGTTCTCGAGCGACCAGTCCAGCTCGATCATGTTCTCAGACTCGATCGGGGTCATGTTGCTGACGCACCAGCATTACAGCCAGTTCACAGCGCGCCCGATCGGCGACCCCAAGCGGGACAGCCAGATGTTGATCGCACTAACCGTCGACAGCAAGGACGAGGTCAATGTCGTAATCGAGAAGGGCGTGGCGGCAGGCGGTCGCGCCGATCCCAACCCGGCGCAGGATCTTGGTTTCATGTTCAACCGCCACATCGAAGATCCGGACGGCAACGTCTGGGAGCTGCTGTGGATGAACCCGTCGGCCATGCAATAGCCCACAGGAATCGAAGCGGGCCAGGATGACACTGGAGAAGCGATCGGCATTCGCCTGTCGCTTCCGTCAGGCGCGCCGGCATCGGCTATTCAGCCGCCTCGGCATAGTGTGCCGGCACGTAGTTGAGGATGGGGCCAAGCCAGCGCTCGGCCTCGGTCAACGGCATCGCCTTGCGGCGCGCATAATCCTCGACCTGGTCGCGTTCGACCTTGGCGACGCCGAAATAATAGCTTTCGGGATGCGCCAGATAGATCCCCGAGACGGATGAGCCCGGCCACATCGCATAGCTTTCGGTCAGTCTCACGCCGGCATTGCCTTCGCCATCGAGCAGCCGGAACAAAGTCGCCTTCTCCGTATGGTCGGGCTGAGCCGGATAGCCGGGCGCCGGTCGGATGCCGCGATAGGGTTCGCCGATCAGCTCGTCGGGCGCCAGCGCTTCATCTGACGCGTAGCCCCAGAATTCCTTGCGCACCTTCTCATGCATGCGCTCGGCAAAGGCTTCGGCGAAGCGGTCGGCCAGCGCCTTGACCATGATCGAGGAATAGTCGTCGTTGGCGCGTTCGAAGCGTTCGGCGATCGCCACCTCCTCGATGCCGGCGGTGACGATGAAGCCGCCGATGTAATCGGCCTTGCCGCACTCCGCCGGCGCGACGAAATCCGACAGGGCAACATTGGCCTTGCCGTCGCGCTTGGTCAGTTGCTGGCGCAAGGTGAAGAACGTCGCCAGTTCCTGCGACCGCTTCTCGTCCGTAAACAGCCTGATGTCGTCGCCGACGGCGTTGGCCGGCCAGAAGCCGATGACGCCGCGCGGCGCGAACCACTTTTCGGCAATGATCTTGTTCAGCATCGCCTGCGCATCCTCGAACAACTGGCGTGCGGCGGCACCTTGCGCCTCATCCTCCAATATCTTGGGATAGCGGCCCTTCAGCTCCCAGGTCTGGAAGAACGGCGTCCAATCGATGTAGCGCGCGAGCTCGGTCAGGTCCCAGTTCTCGAACACCTTCACGCCTGCGAAGGACGGCTTCGGCGGCTCATATTCAGACCAGTCTATCCGATGCGCATTGGCCCTCGCCTTGGCCAGCGGCAAACGCTGCTTGTCGGCTTCCGAGCGGGCATGCGCATCGGCGACCTTCTTGTATTCGGCGCGCACCGTATCGACAAAGCCATCCTTGCTCTCGTTGGACAGCAAGGATGAGACCACGCCGACCGCGCGGCTGGCGTCGGTGACATAGACCGTCTGCCCCTTGCTGTAACGCGGGTGGATCTTCACCGCCGTGTGCACGCGGCTGGTCGTCGCGCCGCCGATCAGCAGCGGAATGTCGAAGCCTTCACGCTCCATCTCGGCAGCCATGTGCGCCATCTCGTCCAGCGACGGCGTAATCAGGCCGGATAGGCCGATGATATCGACATTTTGCTCGCGCGCCGTCTGCAGGATCCTGGCCGCCGGCACCATGACGCCGAGATCGATGATCTCGTAATTGTTGCAGGCGAGAACCACGCCGACGATGTTCTTGCCGATGTCATGGACATCGCCCTTGACCGTCGCCATCAGGATTTTTCCGGCCGTTTTACGTTCGCCATTGTCGATGCCGTTGGCGGCGTTTGCCAGCTTCTCGGCTTCCATGTGCGGCAGCAGTCCAGCCACCGCCTGCTTCATCACCCGCGCCGACTTCACCACTTGCGGCAGGAACATCTTTCCCGCGCCGAACAGATCGCCGACGACGTTCATGCCGGCCATCAGCGGGCCTTCGATGACATGCAGCGGCCGCTCGGCGGCAAGCCGCGCTTCCTCGGTGTCGGCGTCGATGAATTCGGTGATGCCGTTGACCAGCGCGTGGCTGATCCGCTGTTCGACAGTCCATTCGCGCCAGGCGAGATCGCGCTCCTGCGCTTCCTTGCCGGCCGTGCCCTTGAAGCGTTCGGCGATCTCCAGCATGCGTTCGGTGGCGGTGCCGCCGGCCTTCGGCGCGCGGTTGAGCACGACATCCTCGCAGGCCTCGCGCAGATCAGGCTCGATCGTATCGTAGACGGCGAGCTGGCCGGCATTGACGATGCCCATGTCCATGCCGCGCTGGATGGCATGGTAAAGGAATACGGCATGCATGGCCTCGCGCACCGGCTCGTTGCCACGGAACGAGAAAGACAGGTTCGACACGCCGCCGGAAATGTGGACATGCGGCAGCGTCGCGGTGATCTCGCCGGCCGCCTCGATGAAGTCGACGCCGTAATTGTCGTGCTCCTCGATGCCGGTGGCGATGGCGAAGACATTGGGATCGAAGACGATGTCCTCGGGCGGGAAGCCGGCCTGCTCGGTCAGGAGCTTGTAGGCGCGGGTGCAGATCTCGACCTTGCGCGCCTTGGTGTCGGCCTGGCCTTCCTCGTCGAAGGCCATAACGACGACGGCGGCGCCATAGGCGCGGACCAGCCTGGCATGATGCAGGAAGGCTTCTTCGCCCTCCTTCATCGAGATGGAGTTGACCAGCGGCTTGCCCTGCACGCATTTCAAGCCGGCTTCGATGATCTCCCATTTCGAACTGTCGACCATGACAGGAACGCGGGCGATGTCCGGCTCGGCGGCGATCAGGTTGAGGTATTCGACCATGGCCTTCTTCGAATCGATCAGACCCTCGTCCATGTTGATGTCGATGATCTGCGCGCCGTTGGCGACCTGGTCGCGGGCGACGTCGAGCGCGGCGACATAGTCGCCCGCCGTGATCAGTTTCCGGAACTTGGCCGAGCCGGTGACATTGGTTCGCTCGCCGACATTGACGAAGGGGATCTCGTCGGTGAGCGTGAATGGCTCCAGCCCGGACAGGCGCATCCTGGGCTCAATGTCCGGAATGGCGCGCGGCGGATACTTCCGCACCGCCTCGGCGATGGCGCGGATGTGCTCCGGCGTCGAGCCGCAGCAGCCGCCGACGACATTGACCAGTCCCTCACGCGCGAAATCCTCGATCTGGGCGGCCATGAAGTCCGGGCTTTCGTCATACCGGCCGAATTCGTTGGGCAGGCCGGCATTCGGATAAGCGCAGACAAAGGTGTCGGCGACACCGGATATTTCGGCCAGATGCGCTCGCATGGCGTTGGCGCCGAGCGCGCAGTTGAGGCCGATGGTGAAGGGGCTGGCGTGCCGCACCGAATGCCAGAAGGCGGTCGGCGTCTGGCCCGACAGCGTGCGGCCGGAGAGGTCCGTGATGGTGCCCGATATCATCACGGGCAGGCGCACGCCCTTCTCGATGAAGATCTCTTCCGCCGCGAAGATCGCCGCCTTGGCGTTCAGCGTGTCGAAGATGGTCTCGATCAGGATGATGTCGGCGCCGCCATCGATCAACCCGCGCAGCTGCTCGCCATAGGCGAGGCGCAAATCGTCGAAGGTCACGGCGCGATAGCCGGGATTGTTGACGTCGGGCGACATCGAGGCGGTGCGGTTGGTCGGCCCGAGCGCTCCGGCGACAAACCTTCGCTTGCCGTCCTGCTGCTCGGCCCGAACAGCGGCGCGCCTGACCAGCCGCGCGCCATCGCGGTTCAGCGCATAGACGGCATCTTCCATGCCGTAGTCGGCCTGGGCGATCGAGGTCGAGGAGAAAGTATTGGTCTCCAGGATGTCGGCGCCTGCGATGGCGTATTGATAATGGATCTCCTCGATCGCCCCGGGCTGGGTCAGGATCAGGAGATCGTTGTTGCCCTGCTGATGGCAGGCGCAGCCGGCGAAAGCCTCGCCGCGGAATTGGTCCTCGTTAAACCCGAGGCCCTGGATCTGCGTGCCCATGGCGCCGTCGAGGATGAGAATGCGCTCGCGTGCCGCCGCTGTCAGCGCGGCAAGCACTTCCGAGCCGTCCGGTTTTGCCGCGACGGGGCCGAACAATGCGTCCAGCGAGGCAGAATTCTGCGACATTTTTTATCCCTTTGGCGACAGGCCTTTTCATGTCACATAAGGATATGTTTATGTCAATATACGGCAGATGCGCGTGATTGTCACCCACCCAACGCGAAGGCGGGTCCGTGGCGCCGGTTTTCCGACGGACCTACGCTCTGTCGACGCTCGCCAGGAAGCGGGCGAAGACCGGATCGAAGCGATCGGGCGAATCCCAGAACGGCGCGTGGCCGGATTTGTCGAGCAGATGCGCCTTGCCTTCCCATAGATTGGAGAATTTCACAGCCGAGACGAAATCGGTGTTGACGAATGGCTCGTCGATGCCGTTCAGAACGGCGATCGGCGGCGTCTTGCCGGCCACGATCTCGCGCTGGTTCCGGCCAGTGCCGGCCGCGAACTTTTCGAACATCAGGCGCCGCGCCCGTCCATCGGTGCGCGCCACCGTGTCGATGAGAAACGGCTCGAACGGCTCGCCGCAAGTGCTGCGCGCATAGGCCTCCACCTCGGCGCCGGTGAAGGTCTCCTGCCCGGCGAGATGCATATGCGGGCTCGGCTTGAATCCGCTG
>NZ_RZRP01000203.1:0-8270 GCF_003997795.1 Mesorhizobium sp. M7A.F.Ca.US.005.03.2.1
GTTCAGGCGCCTGGCCGGCTTGCCTTGCTGGATGTTGGTGAGGAATTTCAGCGCCCTGACAAAAATCCCCTTCTCATGCGCCAGCGGCACCGGCGCGTGCCATTCGAAAAAGTTCATGCCGATGTCGAAATCGAGCGACCAGTCGGCTTGGGTGGTGACCATGCCGGCATCCATCCACAGATTGCCGTCGCGCTGGTCGAGGATGCAGAAGTCGCCCTGGCTCTGGCGGGTGATGTACTCCATCGGGCCGTAAGGCAGCGTCGAGGTGTCGCCGAAGGTGAAGGTGTCGTCGATGCCGAGCGGCCGGTTGATCCAGCGCCAGCGGTCGCCGTCGCGGGTCAGCGTGAAATGCTCGGGATAGCCCAGCGCCTGCTGCTCCATCAGCAGTTCCAGCAAGTCCCAACCGGCCAGCGTCATGTGCGGCAGCGACTGGCAGCGCAGCGGGTCCTCGGCCAGCACCAGCGCGCGGTCCTGCATCTCGGCGACATAGTGCTCGTCGACGTCGATCAGGTTTTCCAGCACGCTGCCTTTCGGCCCAACGACATGCGGCTCGATGTTGACCGCATACATGTAGGCGTCTTCGTGGAAAGGGAACGGGAAGCGCCTGATGTGCTCAGGGCTGTTCCTGAAGGTGAAGTCGTCGCGGAACGTTTCCTTGCGAAAGGTGATGCCCATGATTTCCTCCTAGCGCTCCAGGACCAGCGACCGGCCCTCGAAGCGCGACACGCACGGCATGATCTTCTTGCCCGAACGGTGCTCTTCCTCGCTCAGCCAGTGGTCGTTGTGGATGAACTTGCCGTCGCAAGAGATGACGTTGGTTTCGCACTGGCCGCAGACGCCGCCGCGGCAGAGATAGGGCGGATCGACGCCGGCCGCTTCGATCGCTTCCAGCAGGCTCTGCTGCTCATCGACGCGGATCGTCTTGCCGCTGACGGCAAGCGTCACGTCGAAAGGCAGGCCAGGCTGGGGGGCCGCGAAATGCTCGAAATGCACAGTTTCCGATGGCCAACCGAGGCTTGCCGCGCGATCACGCACCCAGTTGATCATGCCGGCCGGGCCGCAGACATAGAGATGCGTGCCGAGCGGCTGCGTCGACAGCAGCCGGTCGAGTTCGATGCGCTCGTCAAGGTCGTCATGATAGAGCCTGACCCGTCGGTCGTAGCGCTCGCGCAGCACATCGGCGTAGGTGCCGAGCGATGCGGTGCGGCAGGTGTAGTGCAGTTCGAAATTGCCGCCTTCCGCCGCAAGCTGAGCGGTCTGCGCCATGAACGGCGTGATGCCGATGCCGCCGGCCAGCATCAGATGCTTTTTGGCGCGCAGGTCGAGCGAGAACAGATTGACGGGATAGCTGACCACCATCTCCATGCCGGGCTTGACGTTCCGGTGCATGAACAGCGAGCCGCCGCGGCCGACATCGTCGCGGCGCACCGAGATCGTGTATTCGCGCGTGTCGAGCGGCGAGCCCATCAGCGAATAGGGGTTGAGCCTGGTGCGTTCGCCGTCGCGCATCTCGACCACGACATGGGCGCCGCCGGAAAAGGTCGGCAGCAACTCGCCGTCGCGCCGGCGGAAATGGAAGCGGGTGACGAGGTCGTTGACCGGGACGACGTCGCTGACCACGACATCGAGTTTTGTTGTTCCGGCGCTCATCGGAAAACCTCCTCCATCGGAGGAATCTCGCTGCGATCCTCGGCGTTGATGCAGACGCCCTGGAACGCCGCGATGCGCCTGGAATAATGATCGCGCACCAGAAGCAGCAGGCCGCAATGCGCGCAGGTCGCCGGCTGCGTCGTCACATTCTCGGTGATGCCCTTGCAGTGGACGCATTGCATGCGCCGCGCCAGCGAACCGCGGTGCTCGGTCTGGATCGAAGTGTGGTCGATGCCGGCTTCAAGCGCCACCTGCATCGCCTGGCCGATCAGGCCCTCAGTGCCGGCGAGATAGAGGCGCAGGCCCATATGCGCATTGGTCAGTGTCTGCCTAAGCCGTGGCAGCAGGCTGGCGAAGGATGGCGACAGATGAAACTGCGCCGGTCTCAGCGCTTCGAGGGCTGCGGTGTGTTTGCCGTCAGGCCCGGGAATGAAGACGATTTCGGCGTCGTCGAAAAACCCGGGCGGCGCCCTCCCGGCCATCTCCGCTATCGCCAGCGCCCCTTCCGCATCCGCGATAAAAAGATGATGCTTGCCGGGCTGCGGAGACAAGGTTCCGTAAACAGGCCGGCTGATGATGCTTTTGGCTGCCATTTAAGTCTTCGTGCCTTCGAGCGCTTCACCGTTTCATAGAAACGGCGGACCGCTCTATCTCTTTGCTTTGACGCAATTCCGGACGGAAAACCGTTTCACACTTTTCCTGGAACTGCTCGAACCCCTCGCTGTTGATTATGCCTCAACCTTTCGCCGTGCGCTTGGTCTTCTTGGGATCGTCGAATGGCAATGGCTGGGCGGTGGCCTTGATGGCGCCGCTCCTGTTGCGGATTTCGAGCTTGGTGTCCTTGACCGCGCAGTCGACGTCGAGGCGGGCGATGCCCATCGATTTCTCGACCAGCGGCGAATACATGGCGCAGGTTACCACGCCCACCTTCTTGCCGTCGCGATAGACCGGCGCACCCTCATCGGCCGGCTCCTTGCCGTCGAGCAGAACGCCGTAGATCTTGAAGCGCTCCTTACCCTTGAGGCGATAATGCTCCTCGGCGCCGCGGAAGCCGGTCTTTCCGGGGCTGACGGTGAAGTCGAGGCCGAGCTCCCACAGCGTGTCGCCGGGTCCTTCGTTCTCGAACGGATATTTCTGCGAATTGTCGTAGGGGTAGAACAGCAAATAGCTTTCCACCCGCAGCATGTCGAGGGTGGTGAAGCGGCACGGAATGATGCCGGCGCTCTTGCCCTCGTCGAGGATCCTGTCCCAGATCGTGCCGGCATCCTGGCCGCGGCAGAAGATCTCGTAGCCGCGCTCGCCGGTGTAGCCGGTGCGCGAGATCATGACGGGCAAACCGAACAGTTGCGTCTGCATATGATGGAAATAGTTGAGGTCGCGAATGCCCGGCACATGCTTGGCCAGATAGTCGACGGCGGTTGGCCCCTGCAGCGAAAGATCGTGCAGATTGTCGTCGAAGCGCAGCGACACGTCGCGGCCCATAGCCGCCCGCTGCAACTCCTCATGACCGGTGCCCGAACCATGCACGACCATCCAGGCATTGGGGCCGGTGCGGTAGAGGATGCAATCGTCGGTGAATTTTCCCGCCTCGTTCAGCATGCAGGCATAGGCCGACTTGCCGGGGTAGATCTTTTCGACGTCGCGCGTCGTCGCCAGGTCGATCAGGTGTGAAGCATGCGGCCCGGTGATGTGCACCTTCTTGAGGCCGGAGACATCCATCAGGCCAGCCTTGGTGCGGATGGCGATGTACTCCTCGTCGGCATCCTTGTCGTAGGTCCAGGCGGTTCCCATGCCGCTCCAGTCTTCGAGCTTCGAACCGAGCGCTCGGTGGCGATCCGCCAGGGTCGAAAATCTCCAGGATGCCGTCATCCGCTCGTCCTCCGTTTGGATAATGCTCTGCTGTTCCCTGCCCCCTGCGCAGTGGCGGGAGCTTTGACCGAATATTGATCGCAAACGCCAGGACGCCGCAATACCCATAAGCAATTAATTTCATTGTCAGGCAAAATCCACCGCACAAAGCAAACAGTTAACCTCACGTAAATCGCGCTTGACAATTGCGGGATTCGGATTGAATTTATGAAAAAAATTTCACTCTCTTGAAAGAGGGCAGCGGCCGGCCAATTCGGGGCCTGGCGTTGGAAAAAGGGGAAAACCGATGTCAGACATGCAACTGCGCATCGAAGCGCTGTACCGTTCCGACGTGCGCGGATCCGCGCTCCTGATCGTCTGCCTGTGGGCAACGATCCTCTTCGTCCTGCTCATGACATGGCCCTACATCCCGCACAGCGGCATCAAGGCCGTGGTCGCGATCGCCGCCGCCGCCGTGCTGATCTTCAACACGGCCGCCATCCTGGCGATGGTCAAGCACTACAAGGAAGACAAGGAATTCATCTACGGGCTCGATATCAAGAACGCCGACGCATTCCGCAACCGCAAGTCCTGAGGGGTAGAAGAGATGTCCCGCTACACGCCGCCGGAGCAGAGCAAGGCCGGGCAGGTTTTCGACATCGCCGTCGTCGTCGTCGCCATTTTCGTGGCGCTGTGGCTGCCGCTGAAACTGGGCCTCGCCGGTGCGGCGAAATCCATCGACGCGCTCGACGCCAAGACGTGGGAAGCGCTCGGCCAGAACCCGACCATGGCCTCGATCTGGGAAAAGCTCGGCTACACGCCCGAGACCGCGCACGACATCATCCAGAACCGCTTCCATTATGTCATCGACTGGCCGACGCTGATCATAATGGCTGCGGTGCTGATAGGCTATTTCGTCTTCCTGTTTCGCGCATCCGACCGCGAATATCGCGACGTCATCAACGAAAAATTCGACGACAAGTAAGAGTTCTGAGGACGATTTAATTCGGGGACACGATCATGTGGGTGGCACTCTCTTACGCATGCTGGGGCATCTCGATCGTGCTCGCTTTGTGGATGCTTTACGACTGGTTCAAGGTCGACACGACCTTCTCCGAAGAGGTGCTGACCTCGTCGCGCGAAGGCGAACTGGAAGCCACTTCCGAAAAACACCGGATCTGAGTGAGGATTGAACAATGACGATCGCACTTGAACCGGCTGCCCCGGCTGTCCAAGGGGACAGAGTTTCACTTCTGCGCGTGCTCGGACCGGCCCATGTCTGGGCGCTCGGCGTCGGCATCGTCCTGGTCGGCGAATTCACCGGCTGGAATTTCTCGGCGGACAAGGGTGGCGCGCTGGCCGCGCTCATCGTCTGCTGGGTCGTCGGATTGCTCTACACCTCGGTCGCGATGATCGATTCCGAGGTGACATCGACCGTGGCCGCCGCCGGCGGCCAGTATGCGCAGGCAAAGCACATCGTCGGACCGCTGATGGCGTTCAACGTCGCGCTGTTCCTGGTCTTTGCCTACACGATGCTCGAAGTGTCCGACGCCATCCTGCTCGGCGACACCATCGTCGCCAAGGCCGGCGTCGAAGGGCTCACCCACAATTCCTTCATCGCCGCGACCATCGTCGTGCTGGCGTGGCTGAACTATCGCGGCGTGCTGATGACGCTCAACGTCAACTTCGTCATCACCGCGATCGCCTATATCTCGATCGTCATCCTGTTCTTCTCGGTCAGCCCGTGGACGCAAGGCGCGGTGCTGAAGCTGAACGAACTGGTCACCCCTGGCAATGCGCTTCCCTATGGCTGGATCGGCGTCATCGCCGCCTTCCAGTTCGGCATATGGTACTATCTCGGCATCGAAGGCACCACACAGGCCGCCGAGGAAGTGCGCTCCCCGGCGCGCTCGCTGCCTTACGGCACCATGGCCGGCATGATCACGCTTTTGATCGCGGCGGCCATGACCTGGTATGTCTGCGCCTCCCTGATGCCCTGGGAATATCTCGGCATCACCTACTATCCACTGTGGGACGCCGGCAAGCTGACCGGCAGCCCGCTGCTCGAGAACCTGTTGTTCGTCGCCACGCTG
The DNA here is from genome assembly GCF_003997795.1 of Mesorhizobium sp. M7A.F.Ca.US.005.03.2.1. Lineage (NCBI taxonomy): Bacteria > Pseudomonadati > Pseudomonadota > Alphaproteobacteria > Hyphomicrobiales > Phyllobacteriaceae > Mesorhizobium > Mesorhizobium sp. M7A.F.Ca.US.005.03.2.1. Next base: position 5,592 of record NZ_RZRP01000203.1, read on the forward strand.
CTCGCCGCGCTGGCGTCGGCCAATGGCTGCATCAACGATGCGGCGCGCGCCTGGTTCTCGCTCGGCCGCGACCGCTATCTGCCGACATGGTTCTCGGCCGTGCATCCGAAATATCGCACGCCCTATCGCTCGATCCTGTTCCTGCTGCCGATCGCGCTGGCCTTCGCCTTCATCGCCGACCTCAACCAGGCGATCACCTTTTCGATCCTGTCGGGGGTGCTGCAATACACGTTCATGAGCATCAACATCATCATGTTCCGCAAGAAGTGGCCGCTGGGCTCGATCCGCCGAGGCTACACCCACCCCTTCCATCCGATCCCGGCCATGGTGCTGTTCTGCCTGTGCGTGGTGACCTTCTTCGCCATCTTCCTCGGCTTCGGCTCGCAGCTGATCGCCATGGTCGCCTTCTACTTCCTGATCTCGCTGTGGTTCCACTTCTACCGTTACAAATTCGTGCGGCGCGGCGACCAGTTCACCATGCCGTGGCCAAAGCCGCAGGGTTATTGATGGGAGTAGGCCCGTCCGGATCCCGGGCGGGCCTGGCATGAGAAAATGTCCGATCTGACATCAGCACTGCTGGCCGGGGCCATTGTCCTGGTTGTCGTTCTCCACCTTGCCTGGCAAGCGCGTGCCAGCCGCAGCAGGGCATCGATGGCGCTCGCCGTCGAGCAGGACCGCATCCGCACAATCATCGCCGATGCTGCCAATGTTTCGGATGGCACCGCCGGCGTCATCACCTGGGAAGGATCCTGGAACAGCAAACGTGTCCAGGTGCGCACCATCGTCGATACGCTGGCGACGCGCAAACTGCCGGCGCGCTGGCTCAGTGTTTCGATCACCGAAGAGGTCGCGGTACCAGCCACCTTCGACATGATGATGCGGCCGGGCTCGCCGACGACCTTCTCCAATTTCGATCATCTCGAGCATACGCTGCCCAAGGCTCCGGGATTCCCCGCCGAGTCGGTGCTGCGCACCGACCGCAGGGCGGCGCGCTTTCCGCAAGGCCTTATCGCCAGCCACATCGAGATCTTTTCCGAAGGGCGCGCCAAGGAACTGCTGATCACGCCCAAGGGTATACGCATCGTCTGGCTTCTGGCCGAAGCCGAGCGGGCGCGCTATGGCGTTTTCCGGCAGGCCGAATTCGGCGACGCCGCACTCGATCCCGCGCTGATCGAAAGGCTGCTGATGTCGGTGTCGGCGCTTCGCGACGCGATCAACAAAAGCGAACGGCAGGCCGCATGACCAGTTCCGCCACTGCACCCACCAATCCCTATCTGGTTCTCGGCGCCGCAATCGTGCTGCCGGGAAGCGGGCACGTCATTCTGGGCGTGCCGGTGCGCGGCCTTCAATTCCTTTTCTTCATGGTGATCCTGGCATGGGTGACGGCCAAGATCGCGCCGCCCGATGCCAGCTTCGTCGGCCGTCACGCCGGCGGCTTCCTGATCTATGCTTTGTCGATCCTGGACGCCTACAAGCTCGCCCGCATCCGCACCGCCAAATGGGTTCACAACGCCCGGCAAGGCAACGATAGTGGGCAGAGCGGCATTGAGACGCATAGGTAACTAGAGGAATATTTTTTTCATACGATTGAATTTGCGGACCTCATTCGATACATCATTTCAGAGTTGCAAACGATCTCTTAGCTACAAAACGTCGGGAGGCTGACATGTGTGGAATTGTCGGACTGTTTTTGAAGGACAAGTCGCTGGAACCCCAGCTTGGCGCGATGCTGTCGCAGATGCTGATCTCGCTCAGCGATCGCGGTCCCGATAGCGCCGGCATCGCCATCTATGGCGCGCCGTCCAAGAATGAGGCCAAGATCACCATCCAGTCGGCCAAGCCCGACCGCGATTTCCGCGGCCTCGAGGCGGAGCTCGCCAAGGCCATCGGCACGCCGGTGACGATCGCGGTGAAATCCACCCATGCAGTCGTCAGGACCACCCCCGCCAAGATCGATGAAGCGCGCGAAACCATCCAGGCGCTGCGCCCCGACATCCGCATCATGGGCGCCGGCGACGTGGTCGAGATCTACAAGGAAGTCGGCCTGCCCGAGGCAGTCGTCGATCGCTTCGATGTCCGCAAGATGACCGGCACACATGGCATCGGCCATACCCGCATGGCGACGGAATCGGCGGTGACGACGATGGGCGCGCATCCGTTCTCGACCGGCGCCGACCAGTGCCTGGTGCACAATGGCTCGCTGTCGAACCACAACAATGTCCGCCGCGAACTGATCCGCGAAGGCATGACCTTCGAAACCGAGAACGACACCGAAGTCGCTGCCGCCTATCTCTCGTCACAGATGGCGCATGGCAAGAATCTCGGCGAGGCGCTGGAAGGCACGCTCTCCGACCTCGACGGCTTCTTCACCTTCGTCGTCGGCACCAAGAACGGCTTTGGCGTGGTGCGCGATCCGATTGCCTGCAAGCCAGCCGTGATGGCCGAAACCGACCAATATGTCGCCTTCGGCTCGGAATATCGCGCGCTGACCAAACTGCCCGGCATAGACAATGCGAGGGTCTGGGAACCCGAGCCCGCAACCGTCTATTTCTGGGAGCATTGAGTTCATGCCGGCAACCACGCTTTCAAAAACCGCGGCACACGACCCTCGGGTCTTCGATCTCGACCAGTTGTCGCTGCGCGAACTCAACCAGGCGCTGCACAATCTGGCTCCCGGCT
>NZ_RZRP01000204.1:0-8258 GCF_003997795.1 Mesorhizobium sp. M7A.F.Ca.US.005.03.2.1
GATATGCAAATATCTGTTCCAGGCAACATTGGAGGACAAAGGTCATGGCCGATGCTGGGATGTTGCGGTTTCATGTTCCGGAACCGGAAGTGCGGCCGGGCGGAACGCCTGACTTTTCCAACGTGCCGATCCCCAAGGCCGGCTCGGTGCCGCGCCCGGAGATCGATGTCGATCCGCGCACCATCCGCGATCATGCCTTCTCGATCATCCGCGTGCTGAACCGCACGGGCGAGGCCGTCGGCCCGTGGGCCGGCCTGCTGTCCAGCGACGAGCTTCTCACCGGCCTGCGCCACATGATGACGCTGCGGACCTTCGATGCGCGCATGCAGATGGCGCAGCGGCAGGGCAAGACCTCGTTCTACATGCAGCATCTGGGCGAAGAGGCTGTGGCTTGCGCCTTCCGCAAGGCACTGGCGCCGGGCGACATGAACTTTCCGACCTATCGCCAGGCCGGGCTGCTGATTGCCGATGGCTACCCGATGGTCACGATGATGAACCAGATCTATTCCAACGAAGCCGACCCGCTGAAGGGCCGGCAATTGCCGGTCATGTATTCGTCGAAGGAGCACGGCTTCTTCTCGATCTCCGGCAATCTGGCGACGCAGTACATCCAGGCGGTCGGCTGGGCGATGGCCTCGGCGATATCGAACGATTCGCGCGTCGCAGCCGCGTGGATCGGCGACGGCTCGACGGCCGAGTCCGATTTCCACTCGGCGCTGGTGTTCGCCTCCACCTACAAGGCGCCGGTCGTGCTCAATGTCGTCAACAACCAGTGGGCGATCTCGACCTTTCAAGGCATCGCGCGCGGCGGTTCGGGCACGTTCGCGGCGAGGGGCCTCGGCTTCGGCATCCCGTCGCTGCGCGTCGACGGCAACGACTACCTCGCCGTCCACGCCGTGGCCAAATGGGCGGCGGAGCGGGCGCGCAGCAATCTCGGGCCGACGCTGGTCGAATATGTCACCTACCGTGCCGGCGCACATTCGAGCTCGGACGACCCGTCCGCCTACCGGCCGAAGACTGAATCCGACGCTTGGCCGCTCGGCGACCCGATCGTGCGGCTGAAGAACCATCTCATCGCGCTCGGTGTCTGGTCGGACGAGCGTCACGCGCAGGCCGAGGCGGAAATCCTCGACACGGTTATCGCGGCGCAGAAGGAAGCCGAAGGCCACGGCACGCTGCATGCCGGCGGCAAGCCGTCGACGCGCGACATGTTCGAAGGGCTCTACGCCGAAATGCCGCCGCATCTCAGACGCCAGCGCCAACAGGCGGGAGTCTGAGCCATGCCGAGACGGACCATGATCGAGGCCATTCGCGATGCCATGGATGTGTCGATGGGGCGCGACGAGAAAGTCGTCGTGTTCGGCGAGGACGTCGGCTTCTTCGGTGGCGTCTTCCGCTGCACGCAGGGCTTGCAGGCCAAATACGGCAAGAGCCGCTGCTTCGATGCGCCGATCAACGAATCCGGCATTGTCGGCTCGGCCATCGGCATGGCCGCCTATGGCTTGAAGCCGTGCGTGGAAATTCAGTTTGCCGACTACATGTACCCGGCCTACGACCAGCTGACCCAGGAAGCGGCACGGCTGCGCTACCGCTCCAACGGCGATTTCACCTGCCCGATCGTGGTGCGCATGCCGACCGGCGGCGGCATTTTTGGCGGCCAGACGCACAGCCAGAGCCCTGAGGCGCTGTTCACCCATGTGTCGGGGCTGAAGACGGTGGTACCGTCCAACCCGCACGACGCCAAGGGGCTTTTGATCGCGGCGATCGAGGATCCGGATCCGGTGATCTTCCTCGAGCCGAAGCGGCTCTACAACGGTCCGTTCGATGGTCATCACGACCGGCCGGTGACACCCTGGTCGAAGCATGAGCTGGGCGAGGTGGCCGACGGCCACTACACGGTGCCGCTCGGCAAGGCGGCGATCCGCAGGGCAGGCTCGGCCCTCACCGTGCTCGCCTACGGCACCATGGTCTATGTCGCGCAGGCGGCTGTCGAAGAAACAGGCATCGATGCCGAGATCATCGACCTCAGGACCCTGCTGCCGCTCGATCTCGATACGATCGTCGCCTCGGTGAAAAAGACCGGGCGCTGCGTCATCGTGCATGAGGCGACGCTGACCTCGGGCTTCGGCGCCGAGCTGTCGGCGCTGGTGCAGGAAAACTGTTTCTATCACCTCGAAGCGCCGGTTGCTCGCGTTGCCGGCTGGGACACGCCCTATCCGCATGCGCAGGAGTGGGATTATTTTCCCGGTCCCGCCCGCGTTGGCCGTGCCTTGCTTGAAACCATGGGAGCCTGAGATGGGCGAACACATCATCAAGCTGCCCGATGTCGGCGAAGGCGTCGCCGAGGCCGAGTTGGTCGAATGGCACGTCAAGGTCGGCGATATCGTCCGCGAGGACACTGTGCTCGCCGCCGTCATGACCGACAAGGCGACGGGATTTCAACCGTCGCCGGTCGATGGCGAGATCCTGTGGCTGGGCGCCGAGATCGGCGACACGGTGGCCATCGGCTCGCCCATCGTGCGGCTGAAGGTGGCGGGCGAGGGCAACGCCAAGCCGCAAGGCGCCGAAGCGGAAGCGGTGTCCGCTGAGCCTCCGGCAAAACTTCCGACGCCGAAGCCCGAGGCTGCTGCGCCGGTCGTGAAGGCATCACCAAAGAGCGACGAGCCCAAGGCGAAACCGGCAGCCTCACAGAAAAGCACGGCGCAGCCTTCCGTCCCCGGCGCGCCGCGGCCTGAAGGCGAAAGACCGCTGGCGTCGCCGGCCGTTCGTCTGCGGGCAAAAGAAGCCGGCATCGATCTCAGGCAGGTTGCCGGATCCGGTCCGGCCGGTCGCATCGGCCATGAGGACATCGAAGCGTTCCTGGCGCGCGGGCCGCAGGTCGCAAAGGCATCCGGCCTCGCCCGCAACGATGCTGTGCAGGATATCAAGGTGGTCGGCTTGCGGCGCAAGATCGCCGAGAAGATGTCGCTGTCCAAATCGCGCATTCCGCACATCACCTATGTCGAGGAGATCGACGTCACCGCACTGGAGGAATTGCGCGCGGCGCTCAACAAGGAGAAGCGTCCTGGCGTGGAGCGGCCGAAACTGACGCTGCTGCCGTTCCTGATGCGGGCGATGGTCAAGGCGATCGCGGACCAGCCCAATCTCAATTCCCTGTTCGACGACGAGGCCGGCATCGTCCATCAGCATGGCGGCATCCATATCGGCATCGCCGCACAGACGCCGTCGGGGCTGGTGGTTCCGGTGGTCAGGCACGCTGAGGCGCGCGACATCTGGGATTGCGGCGCCGAGGTCATCAGGCTGGCCGAGGCGGCCAAGTCCGGCACGGCAACACGCGACGAGCTGTCCGGCTCGACCATCACCATCACCTCGCTCGGCGCCATGGGCGGCGTGGCGACGACGCCGGTCATCAACCATCCTGAAGTGGCGATCGTCGGCGTCAACAAGATGATGGTGCGGCCGGTGTGGGACGGCACCCAGTTCATGCCGCGCAAGATGATGAACCTGTCGTCGAGCTTCGACCATCGGGTGATCGATGGGTGGGATGCGGCGGTGTTCATCCAGCGGATCAAGACGCTGCTGGAAACGCCGGCGCTGATTTTCGTGGATTGAGGGGATGAGAACGGTCGCAAGGGCCCCCTCACCCGGATTGCCAAAACCGAATTGCGAAGGGCAATTCGGGGCAATCCGACCTTTCCCCGAGGGGAGAGGAGGTCGCCGGCGTCTGTGCTCGCCTCTTCTCCCCACCGGGGAGAAGGTGGCCGCGAGGCGGCCGGATGAGGGGGCCTTCGCCACCAGAAAGAGCGTGCCATCATGAAAGAAATCTCCTGCAAGCTGCTCGTCATCGGCGCCGGGCCCGGCGGCTATGTCTGCGCTATTCGGGCCGGACAGCTCGGCGTCGATACGGTGATCGTCGAGGCCGGCAAGCCGGGCGGCACCTGCCTCAATGTCGGCTGCATCCCGTCCAAGGCGCTGATCCATGCGGCGGAGGAGTTCGAGAAGGTGTCGCACATGGCGGGCGGCAAGAGCCCGCTCGGCATTTCGGTCACCGCGCCGACGCTCGATCTTGCCCGGACCGTCGCCTGGAAGGACGGCATCGTCAGCCGGCTCAACAGTGGCGTCGCCGGCCTGCTCAAGAAGGCAGGCGTGAAAACTGTGCATGGCTGGGCGAGCTTTCGCGACGGCAAGACGGTCGCGGTCGAGACCGAGACGGGTAGCCAAGTGATCCGTGCTGAAACCATCGTGATCGCCACCGGCTCGGCGCCGGTGGAGCTGCCGTTCCTGCCGTTTGGCGGTCGGGCGATTTCGTCCACCGAGGCGCTGGCGCTCAGCGACGTGCCGAAAAATCTCGCGGTCGTCGGTGGCGGCTATATTGGGCTGGAACTCGGCATGGCATTTGCCAAGATGGGCGCTGAGGTGACCGTGATCGAGGCCTTGCCGCGCGTGCTGGCGCAGTATGATGCGGAGCTGACCCGGCCGGTGGTCAAGCGGCTCACCGCGCTCGGCGTCGAGGTGATGCTGGGCGCCAAGGCCAAGGGACTGTCGACCAAAGGCGACGCGCTGCTGATCGAAACCTCCGACGGCAAGAGCGCCAAGGTCGCCGCCGACAAGATCCTGGTGACGGTCGGCCGCAAGCCGGTGACCGAAGGCTGGGGGCTCGAGCAGATCGACCTCGACATGGCCGGCAAATTCATCCGCATCGACGACCAGTGCCGCACCTCGATGCGCGGCATCTTCGCCATTGGCGACGTCACCGGCGAGCCGATGCTGGCGCACCGGGCGATGGCGCAGGGCGAGATGGTCGCCGAGATCGTTGCCGGCCACAAGCGCAGCTGGGACAAGCGTTCGATACCCGCCGTTTGCTTCACCGATCCCGAACTGGTGACCGCTGGTCTTTCGCCGGAAGAAGCCAAGGCGCTCGGCGGCGAGATCAAGATCGGCATGTTCCCGTTCGCGGCCAACGGCCGGGCGATGACGAAGCTGGGCGAGGACGGCTTTGTCCGCGTCTTGGCCCGCGCCGACAACCATCTGGTGCTCGGCATCCAGGCGGTCGGGCAGGGCGTGTCGGAACTGGCGGCGGCGTTCGGGCTGGCGCTGGAGATGGGCGCGCGGCTGGAGGACATCGCCGGCACCATCCACGCGCATCCGACGCAGGGCGAGGGATTCCAGGAAGCAGCGCTGAAGGCGCTGGGACACGCGCTGCATATTTGAGGAAAGGGGCGAACCTGTTCGAGCCAGCTCTCTTCCTTCCCTCGCCAGCCCATCGATCAACTCGCCAGCCGCTCATCTAGGCGCGACCAAAGCGATTGGCGGGAAAGTGCCGCGTACCATGTTTTCCGAGAACCGGATTCCACCCTTCGGGATCATGCTCTAGTCTCCTCCCATGAGCACCGACCTGAAGAAATACGTGGCGATTCGCTACAACACCGCCACCGGCTTCATGCCGAGCCAATGGAATGGACACGGCAGAGCCAATCTCGACCCGGTGTGGCTGGTCGAGCGGCTGGCGCTGTTCGACACCTATTGCGCGCCCTCGCTCGAGGGCCAGTCGCAGAAGGACTTTACGGTCCTGATTGCGTTCGATTCCGAACACATGAGAACTACATCCGGATCGTCTGCGCCTGCGCGGCCGGGATTGATGTCAGGCCGGTTCTCATCAAGGCCGGCGAGAACTACAATGTCGCCTTCAATGCGTTTGTCCAAAGCGACACGGATGCCGAATTTGTTTCGCTGACTCGGCTCGACAGCGATGACGCGCTGGCGCCGACCTTCATGGAGCGTGTCGATTTCTACGCGCGCCGGGAAATCGCCAAGGGCGAGGTGAACCAGCAACCGCTCTATATCGCCTTTCCGCACGGCCAGAATTTCGATGCGGCAACCAACCACTACACGCAGCACGAATATCCAACGTCGGCCTTCGGCACTCTGGTCGAGAAGCGATCACCGTCCATGAACGGGGTCTATTGCGACGAGCACACGAGGATGGCGATGCGTTTCAACACCGTCGGGGCGGCCTTGAAGGAGGCTCAATGGTGCATCGTCATTCATGACAACAATGCAGCCAATGTCTTGCGCGGCAAGCCGGTCGCCGAGCCGGCTTTCACCGTGGGCCGGCCCGGTGCCGGGACAAATGCGCGCGCGCCGGCTCGAAAAGAGACTACGCAAAAGCAGATGCCGCAGACTTCGGCCAAGGCCTCGCGCAACGCCGGCAATTTTGTCCGGTTTCTGCTTGGGCGGCCGATGGTCTTGCGGAAATAGCTCGATGCTAATCTCCCCCTCAAGCGGGAGATTATGCGCTTCACCCCGCCAGCCGGCTCACCATTTCGTGCTGGGCATAGGCGCGGCCAAAACGGTTGGCTAGAAATGCGTCCAGCGCGATGTCTTCCTGCTTGATGAAGCCGGTCGCCGGCAGGCTGCCGTCGGCCAGCATGTCGAGCACGGCGCAGATGCCGGACGCCGTGGTGATCTGGATGGCGCTGCGCACCACCTGGCCGATACGCTGGGAATAGACCTTGTTGGCGTAGGTCTCCTGCAGCAGGCGGCCGTTCTTGCGGCCGGAGACGGTGACGAAGACGATGACGACGTCCTGCAATGTCGCCGGCAGGGCGCTTTCAAAAATGTCCTTCAGCACGTCGCGGCGATGGCGCAGGCCGAGGTCGTTGAGCAGCGCCTTCATGATCGCGGCGTGGCCGGGGTAGCGGATGGTGCGGTAGTTGAGCGTGCGCACCTTGCCCTTCAGCGTCTCGGCCAGCGTGCCGAGCCCGCCGGAGGTGTTGAATGCCTCGTAAGTGACGCCGTCGAGCGAGAACTCCTCGCGCTCCTCCAGTGGCGGCACCTCGACCAGCTCGCCCTCGACGATCGCCTCGCAGGGCTCGCAATATTCGTTGATGACGCCGTCGGTGCTCCAGGTCAGATTGTAGTTCAGCGCATTGGAGGGATATTGCGGCAAAGCGCCGACGCGCATGCGCACGCTTTCCAGAGAATCGAAGCGGCTGGCGAGATCGTTGGCGACGATCGAGATGAAGCCCGGCGCCAGGCCGCATTGCGGAATGAAGGCGCTTCTGCCCGAACGCGCCAGTTCCTTGACGCGGCGGGTCGAGACGACATCCTCGGTCAGGTCGAGATAGTGCACGCCGGCACTGGCCGCCGCCTCGGCGATGCGGGTGGTCAGATGGAAGGGAGCGGCGCTGAGCACCGCGAATTTGCCGGCGAGTGCGGCTTCAAGCGTGCCGGATGCTTCGATGTCGAGCTCCAGCGTCGCAACCGTGGCCGGGACTTCGGCAGCAGCGAGCTGTGCTGCCGAGCGGTCGACGAGCGTGACCTGATAATCTCCCGTGGCGGCGAGCATCTCGGCAATGGTCGAGCCGATCTTGCCGGCGCCGACAACGACAATTTTCTTCATGACAAATCCCTCACTGGTTGTGAGCACAGATTCGCAGCTTGCCCGTCGAAAGGAAGCGTGGTTCTGTACGAAACGAACCCATTGATTGGTCAGTCCGCCGAGAAGAATCGTCGAAATGCTCAGCGATGCCGAACAGACCCTGCTTTCGCTGCTGCGCGAGAATGCGCGCGCCTCGACCGCCGAGCTGGCGCGGCGGCTTGGCGTCTCGCGGACAACCGTGCAGAGCCGGATCGAACGGCTGGAGCAGCGCGGCATCATATCAGGCTACGGCGTGCGGCTGGCGCCGGATTATGAGCAGGGGCTGGTGCGGGCGCATGTGCTGCTCACCGTGACGCCCAAGCTTGCCGACAAGGTGGTGCGCGGCCTGCGCGGTTTGGCGACGGTCCGGACGCTGCATTCGGTCAGCGGCAATTTCGACATGATCGTCATCGTCGACGCGCCATCGATCCGCGACCTCGACATGCTGCTCGACCAGATCGGCGCCATGGACGGAGTCGAGCGGACGCTGTCATCGATCATCCTGTCGACGCGGATAGATAGGTGAGGGGACCTCTCAACCCAAGCTGGGCTTGAACAGCACCAGCCGTTTCGCCGGCTAATCCATAGCCAGCGGAAAACGCACCACCACCGCAAGTCCCGGTCGGCAATCCTCGAGCGTGATCGATGCGCCGTGCAGATCGGCTATGGCCCGGACAAGGCTGAGCCCGAGGCCGCTGCCTGATGTCGAGCGGCTGTGGTCCAGCCGGTAGAGCCGCTGGAACACTTTCTCGCGCTCTGCCGCCGGAATGCCGGGACCGTTGTCGGCGACGCCCGCAACGACGCGTTCGTCCTGGCGCGCTACCGACAGCTTTATCGT
>NZ_RZRP01000205.1:0-8249 GCF_003997795.1 Mesorhizobium sp. M7A.F.Ca.US.005.03.2.1
GTGCTGCGCTGCGCAAGGAGATCAAGCGCGCCGACCAGATCGCCGCCTATTTCGAGGCAACGCTGCTCGCCGGCTTTTCGACCGCCGAGGCGACCGAGTTCTTCGGCCGTCCGCGCGGCTTCAATGCCGACCGCTTCGATTTCACGCCACGTTCGGTGACCTGGGCGCAGAACGCGTTTCTGAAACGGTTTTCGGCGATCGAGACGTCGCGGCATCAGGTTTCGGCGACCGCAATCGGCTAAAGCGCGTCGCGCTGAAACGGATTCACGCGACGCGCTTTAGGTCTTTGTCTTTATGCATGTCATTCCCCCAAAACCGAGGTCACTTTTGGGCGACATGCATTAAAACGCTAAATTAACCAGCGGCGACCACAGTAGCTTGTTCGATCACGGTCCGCAGGCGCGCTCATGCCCGTCGCTGATGCCAAGGATGGTTCGGCCGTCCCGAAACGGGAGGCCGAAGGCATGGACCGCTCCCGCCACATGGAAGACGAACTGCGGGAGCAGAACCAACGCTTTTCGGCTGCGGTCGAGAACATGTCGCACGGCCTGTGCATGTTCGACGCCGACGAGCGGATGATCATCTGCAACGGCAACTACCTACACATCTTTTGCCTCGACGCCAGGGTGATAAGGCCCGGCATCCGGTTCCTCGACATTCTGCGCCACAGCGTCGATATCGGCGTCGCCTCGCAAACCGCCGACGAACTCTACGCCATCCGCAAGCCCTATATCGATCAGGCAAAGCCCTCGACCTACGAAGAAACACTGTCGGACGGCCGCATCGTCAGCATCTCGCACCGCCCTCTGGCTCTGGGCGGCTGGGTTTCGATCTATGAAGACATCACCGAGCAGCGCCGCGCGCAAGAGGATCTCAAGGAGCAGCACCGCCGCTTCGACGCAGCGCTCGCCAACATGTCGCAAGGCTTGCTGATGTATGACGCCGACGGCAAGATGATCGTGCGCAACCGGCGTTTTCTGGAGCTCTACAAGGTCACCCCGGCGGACTTTCCGCTTGGAACGACGCACCGCGACGCGCTCGAACGATTGCTGGAACTCGGCATCTATACGAAGATCGATGTCGACAGCGAAGTCGCCAAGACCGAAGCCTGTCTGGCGGCGGCAAAAATGCATTCGGCCTATCGGCATCTTACCGACGGCAGGACGGTTTTGGTCACACGTCGGCCGATGGATGGCGGCGGCTGGGTGGTGACCTTCGACGACGTCACCGAACGTCGCCGCACCGAAGAGCGCATGACCCATCTTGCGCATCACGACACGCTGACGGGATTGCCCAACCGCTCGATGTTTCGCGAACGGCTCGACCTTGCGCTGGAGGACACGGCGGCCACGCCGCTGGCGATCTTCTCGCTCGATCTCGATCGCTTCAAGGCAGTCAACGACACCTGGGGACATCCGGCCGGCGACTGGCTGCTGAAGAGCGTGGCCGAGCGGCTGCAGCGCTGCCTGCATAATGAAAACGACGTCGTTGCCCGCTTCGGCGGCGACGAGTTCGTCATCATCCAGGTCAATTTCAAGGGCATTGCCAGTGCTGAAAAACTCGCGAAGCGCATCGTCGAGACAATCGGAAAACCGTTCCGTGACAAGAGCCGCGAGATGCATATCGGCATCAGCCTGGGCATCGCGGTTTTCCCCGACGACGGCGGAGATGCCGACACGCTGCTGAGGAACGCCGATACAGCGCTTTACCGGGCGAAGAGCGAAGGCCGCAATCTGTATCGGTTCTTCGAACCCGGAATGGACGCAATGGTACAGGCACGGCGTGCGTTGGAGGTCGACCTCGGGACCGCACTGTCGCGCCAGGAATTCGACCTCGATTTCCAACCCATCATGAACATCGCCTCCGGCGAGATCGTCGGCGCGGAAGCCTTGATGCGCTGGCATTCCCCAGAACGTGGCATGGTGGCGCCGGACAGCTTCATTCCGGTCGCCGAAGAAACCGGATTGATCGTGCCGCTTGGAGAATGGGCGCTGAGGAAAGCCTGCACGGCGGCGGCACGCTGGCCCGCCGGCCTGCGCGTGGCGGTCAATGTCTCGGCCGTGCAACTTAAAAGCGGCAGCTTCGCCCGCAGCGTCATCTCGGCGCTGGCTTTCTCCGGCGTGCCAGCCGGTCGGTTGGAACTGGAGATCACCGAAACCGTGCTGATGGACGAAAGCGAGGTGGTGCTAAGGACGCTGCGGCAGTTGCGCGAACTCGGCATCCGCATCGCGCTGGACGATTTCGGCACCGGCTATTCGTCGCTCGGCTACCTCAGGCGTTTTCCTGTCGACAAGATCAAGATCGACCGTTCGTTCATCCACGACCTCGGCAATCGCGACACCGCGGCGATCGTTCGCACCGTCATCGGGCTGGGTGCCGAGCTTGGCATCACTGTCACCGCCGAGGGGGTCGAGACCGAGGTGCAACTCGACATCCTGCGCAGCAATGGCTGCACCGAGGCGCAGGGCTTTCTGATCGGCGCGCCGTCAAAGGCGGCCGAGATCCAGCGCCTGTTGAGATCCCGAGCGCCGCACAGCCAGACCGGCTAGGCCGGCCATCGTCAATGCAGCGTCTCGATGTACTTTTCGTGGAAGCTGACATACCCGGGCTCGACCACCTTGAGATGCCGCTCGATCAGCGCATGAAACCGCGGCAGTTGATGAAACGGCACGCCGGGATAGGCATGATGCTCGGCATGGAACGGCATGTTCCACGCCAGCTTGCGGACCAGCCAGTTGGTCAATGTGGTCCTGGTGTTCTCCAGCATGTTGGCGACGAACGGACAACGACCGTGCTCGGCCAAGAGATAGAGGCGCAGAAACGGCTGCCCCAACAGAGCGGGCAAAATCCAGACATAGACAAGCACCGAGAGCCGGAAATAGACGGCCAGCAGAAGGAGCACGGCATAAAAGGCAATCATGGCGCGTGCCTCGATGCGCACCTTGTCATAGCCCTTTGGCGGAACGTAGCTTTCGCGACCACGATCCGCGGCGTTGGCATAAAGCGTCTTGATGTGGCCCCACCATAACGGGATGCCGGATATGTGGACGAGGTATTGCCGCCATGTCTCCGGCTTGGGGAACGCCAGTTCCGGGTCATTGTCGGGATCTTGCGTGTATCGATGGTGGGCAAAGTGGAAGTAGCGGAACCAGTCCGCCGGCAGCACGATCGCCAGGCTGCACACCCGCGCCACGACATCGTTCAGCCGCTGCGCCTCAAAGGCCGTGCGATGAACCGTCTCGTGCAGCAGCGTGAACAGGAACACGATGAGGAGACCTTGCGGCAGCATCAGCAGCGGCCAGAACGGCACTTTGGCGGCGATCAGCGATCCGAGGATCACGATCGCACCCCAATGAGCGGCAAGCTGAACGAGGCCCGCGGCATCAGACTTGGCGGTCAGCCGGTTGCGCTCCTCCTGCGTCAACGATGAAATTACGTCTCGATGATCCACGGGCTTCGATCCAGGCTGGGATTTGATAGAATCCACTGTAGCGCATGAAAAACCTTTCCAAAAATGACGATTTCTGCGATTTAGATAAGCTGAACTTATCTATTCGGTGATCATGGCCGTACTTCCCTCTCTCAAAGGACTTCAGGCTTTCGAGGCTGCGGCCCGTACAGGCAGCTTTGCGGGGGCGGCGGAAGAGCTTTCTGTATCCGCCGCCGCCGTCAGCCAGCTCATCCGCACCGTCGAGGAGCAGATGGACCGCAAGCTGTTCCATCGCGTCAACCGGCGCGCCGTCCTCACCGAGGCCGGCGTCGAGATGCTGCCCAGGCTGACCATGGCCTTCCAGGAGATCGGCAGCGTCGCGCGCCAGCTGGGCGGCGATGCGTTCCGCCCGCGCCTCGTGGTGTCGGTGCCGCCATCCATGGCCATGGGTTGGCTTTCGCAGCGTCTCACTGGTTTTGTCTCAAGCCATGGCGCCGTCGACATATCGCTCAGAGGCGAGGATGACCCGGTGCCGTTCGACCGTGAGTTGATCGACATCAGGCTCACTTATGGGCCGCATTATCGCGAGCACCCGACCGAGGATATCGTCCAGGACGCGGTCTATCCCGTGTGTGCACCCGGGCTGGCCGACACGATCAAACCCGAAGGCCTCGCCAGCCTGCCGCTTATCCATACCGGCTGGGGACCGACCGGTGCGTCCTTTCCGTCGTGGCACAACTGGTTCGAGGCGGCCGGCATCGAACCCGGCCGGGCAGCGCAGCGCGGGCTCTCGGCCAACTCGTCGCGCGCGGCACTCGACCTTGCCATTTCGGGATTGGGCGTGGCGCTGGCGCAAGGGATCTACTGTGCCGAGGCGCTGGAGGACGGCCTACTTGTCAGGCCCCTCGCCCAGATGGTCGAGCTGCGCCAGCCCTATTGCCTGACGATCCCGGAGCGCAGCGCCAGACGCGATGTCGTGGACGCGTTTCGCCAGTGGCTGATCGACGAGTGCCGGCGCGCAGTCGGCTCGCCGGCACTGCGTTGACGTGACACGCGGCAATGGTCAGAGGTGCCCGCTCAATGCCTCAGCCATGTCCTTGTTTGTCGCCACGGGGATGATCTCGAATTCCACCAGATCCGCCCATTCGATGACCCAACGCTGCAGCAGCGTGACGTCATCGGCCTCCACCAGCAGGAAGCAGCGGCTCATGTCCGCCGCGATCCAGCTGTGGTGGACGAGCAGCTCGTCCGGTTTCAGGCGGCCGCGGTCGCGAAAGCGGCGATAGATCTCCTTGCGATCACAGCCGGTGAAGTCCTCGATCACGATAAA
The DNA here is from genome assembly GCF_003997795.1 of Mesorhizobium sp. M7A.F.Ca.US.005.03.2.1. Lineage (NCBI taxonomy): Bacteria > Pseudomonadati > Pseudomonadota > Alphaproteobacteria > Hyphomicrobiales > Phyllobacteriaceae > Mesorhizobium > Mesorhizobium sp. M7A.F.Ca.US.005.03.2.1. The sequence goes on from NZ_RZRP01000205.1 coordinate 4,761, forward strand.
TTGCATGTCCTACCCCCCGATCAAATTACCGCCCCGGCCGGTCCAATCGCTCCAGGAACCACTGCGTCAGCCGCACCCAGACCTCGTCCTTCTCACCGGAATCCTCCCAGCCATGGTCGAGGTTGGGATTGTCATTCACCTCGATGACGAAGACGCCGTCCTTGGTCTCCTTGAGGTCGACGCCATAGAGCCCGTCGCCGATGCAGCGCGCCGCCTTCACTGCCGTCTCGACGACATGCGCCGGCGTTTCCTTCAGCGTGAAGGTCTTGATGCCGCCCTGGTCGGGCTTGCCGTTGGCCTTGTGGTTGACGATCTGCCAGTGCTTCTTGGCCATCAGATAGTGCACGGCAAACAGCGGCTGGCCGCCGAGCACGCCGACACGCCAGTCATATTCGGTCGGAATGAATTTCTGCGCGATCAGAAGGTCGGAATCCTCCAGCCATTCGGTGGCGAGCGTCTTCAGTTCCTCGACGTTGGCGCATTTCTTGACGCCGCGCGAGAACGACGAATCCGGGATCTTCAGCACCAGCGGAAAGCCCAGCGTCTGCGCCGCCAGTTCGAGATCCGAGGTGCCGGCGATCATCACCGTCGGCGGCACCGGCACCTTGTTGTAGGCCATCAGCTCGTTGAGATAGACCTTGTTGGTGCAGCGGATCATCGACAGTGGATCGTCGATCACCGGCATGCCTTCCTGCTGGGCGCGGCGGGCGAAACGATAGGTGTGGTTGGAGATCGAGGTGGTCTCGCGGATGAACAGCGCGTCGTAATTGGCGAGCTTGGCCAGGTCCCGCTTGGTGATCGGCTCGATTTCGACGCCCATCTTCTCGGCGATCTTGGCCCAATAGCGCAGCGACGAGATCTCCGAGGGCGGCAATTCCTCATGCGGGTCGACCAGCGTGGCGAAGGTGTAGCGCGCCGGCGTACGGCCCTTGGTGTCGCGCCACTCCCGGTTGGTGTAGGTTTCCAGGCACTGGATGAAGCTTTTTTCCTCGTCCTCGGTCATCCGCGCCAATGGATGAAAGCCGATCTTGCGGATCGAGGCCCATTCGGCGCTGTCCTTGATGTGGACTTCGAGCGCCGGTGCGCGGAACCAATCGAACAACAGCTTGGCGAAACGGTCCCAGATTTTTGACGGCCCGATGCCGAAGAAGATGCAGACCTTTTGCGGAAAGGCGCCACCAAGATCCTTGCGGCATTTGTTGAGCGCCAGTTCCAGTTCCGGCAGCGCGTGCTCATAGAGCTTGCGTTCCGACAGGTCGATCATCGTCTCGACGGTCGGGATCACCTTGTGGCCGCGCGAGCTTGCCAGCAGCGAGGCATAGTAGCCGCGGCTCTGGTAGGCGTAATTGTTCGACAGGTTGATGACCTTCGGCCGCTGGCCGCGAAACAATGACGGATGCGCGAGATAGTCGCGATTGGTGATGATCTTGTGCGGTGTCGCCACCTGGTCGAGATCGCTCTGCCTGCCGGTAAGGATGACCCAGGTCATTGTCTGTCACGCTTTCCCAGAGTGATGGCGGCACGCAGTCCATCGCGACCGAACTGCGCCATGTTCATGAAGATGCCGTAAGGCACGGGAATGTTGGCTGCATCAAGGATGGTCTCCTGCCTTTCATCCTCGACCCAAGGGTCGTGGATCAGGATATGGTCGCCGTCATCGCCGATCGCCAGCACCCAGTGCGGCACCTTCTTGCCGAACATCAGGAAGCCGCTGATCAGCACCAGCACCAGCTTTCCCCCAGCGATCGCAGCGCGGATATCGTCGATTGTGAATGCACGGTAATTCACCGGGATGCCGTAAAGTTCCGCGCGTCGGCGAAAGTCGACCTGCGCCAGTTCCATTACCCTGCGCTTGTCCTCGCTGCGCACCGATTGCAGGAACAGCGCGCCATAGAAGGAGACGTAGATCTCCACCGCGAGCCCGCTCTCGTAGCCCGAGACAGCGAGGCCGAACGGCTCGCAACCGCCGGGACCCGACATCATGAAGACGGTCGTCGCTTCACGCCACAGGCGGATTTCCATGACCGGATCCGGCACGAAGCCGCGATCGAAATTGGCCATCGCCATCATCAGGCAGCACGGACCGCAGGTGAATTCGCAGGTCTGCGGGTAGAACGGCACCTTGGTGGCGATCGGAATGTCGCCACGCAAGGTTTTTTCGTAGCGAAGTGCCGTTTCGCCATCCTCATAGTAGCCGGGCTCACGCCCGATCTTGCGATAACCGGCCCGTTCGTAGATGCGGATCGCGCGGCTGTTGTCTTCGCGAACTTCGAGACGCAGCATCATGCGGTCGTGCTCGAAGGCGGCATCTTCGGCGGATCCGAGCAGGATGCGGCCGACACCCAGCCCGCCGAAAAACGGACTGGTCGCAATCGAGTAGAGGCGCGCCACGCCGCTGCCTTTGCGAAACAGCACGATCGCATAACCGGCCACGCGGCCGTCGACTTCGGCGACCAGCGTCTCGGCGGTTTCACGCTCGATGAACAGTCGGAAGGAGCGGCGGGAAATACGGTCGCTTGAGAAAACAGCTTTCTCGATGGCGGCGAGATCATCGACGTCAGACGCGCGGGCCGTGCGGATCTCGGCAGGCATGCGGCTTCAGAAAACCTCGATTGGTGGTGGAAATGGCCCTACTCGAACACGTCCTTGACGCCAACCAGGGCGTTGGGAAAACCGGCGTCCACCTGGGCGCACGAAGTCCGCTCCACCACCTTGAATCTTCGCCTCGTTTTTCCAAAAACCGTTTCCGATTTTCGGGGCGATGCGACGGCATTCATCAAGCGCTATCGCACCTCGATTAGGGCCGAATTGTGACAAATCCGACGCCGATCCGACGGGCGCAAAAGGTCCTTCGGCCGGATCAGCATTCGCGGATCGACGGCACCGGCAAAAGCGGTGCCGTTCAGCTTGCCAGCCCGTTTACAAGTTGCGTGTAGGCGTTCCTGGCGACCTCGTTCAGCCGCTCGCGCGGCAAGGAGCCGACGACGGCGCAGCCATAGCCCTTGTCCAGCCAGTAGACGGCCTCGGGTCCGTCTTGCGTGGCGGCGTAGGTGCCCTTGGCATTCTCCGTCGATTCCGTGGTGACGAACAGCGATATACGCTGCCCATTGCCGTCCTCGTAAAGCAGCATGGCGGCCTTGCTCTCGCCTGCCGGAAGCAACCGGCCGCCGACCAACTGGAAACCGTTCGCGGTCAAGTCGGGTGCCACCAGCTTCAGCCCTACCCGGTTGGACAGCCAGGTCTGCAGATGGTCCTTGTCGCTGGCCGGAACCTCGACGGCATGCCGCTTTTCGGCGGCATAGATGACATGGGCCGCGATTGCCTGCTCGGCCAGCCGATCTTCCGCCGGGTCCTCCTGGCCGATGCCGTCGACGCCGGCAAGGTAGCCACCAAGCCCGCCGGCGACCAAAAGCACGGCGGCAGCAGCGGCAAGCCACCAGCGCGAGCGTGGCACAGCTGCCTTGACCGGCGCCTCGCCAAGCACGACCT
>NZ_RZRP01000206.1:0-8248 GCF_003997795.1 Mesorhizobium sp. M7A.F.Ca.US.005.03.2.1
CGCCAGACGAGCTCGTAGTCGACCGGCATCTTCTTGCCCTGCCGGTACTTCTTGCGCCTGGCCGCCTGGTCGAGCCGGTTGTGGATTTCGGCCTGCAGGGTCTCGTCCGTCCAGGTGTCGTTGAAGCGGATGTTGAAGGTCGCGGTCGCTTTGGCCGGGATGACATTGGTGGCCGGGTTGCCCACATCGATGGAGGTGATTTCCAGATTGGTCGGCTGGAAATCCCTGGTTCCCTTGTCGAAAACCGGATGCAGCAAGGCATCGACCAGGCTCATCAGCCCGCGCACCGGATTGTCGGCAAGCAAGGGATAGGCGACATGGCCCTGGCGGCCATTGACGGTGACGGCGCCGGACATCGAGCCGCGGCGGCCGATCTTGATCATGTCGCCCAGCGCATCCGGGTTGGTCGGCTCGCCGACGACAGAGGCATCCCATTTCTCGCCCCTGGAAGCCGCCCATTCGAGCAGCTTGACCGTGCCGTTGATCGCGGGGCCTTCCTCGTCGCCGGTGATCAGCAGCGAGACCGAGCCTTTCGGACCGCCATTGGCCTCGACATGGCGCGCCACGGCGGCGATGAAACAGGCGATGCCGCCCTTCATGTCGACGGCGCCGCGGCCATACATCTCGCCATTGGCGATCTCGGCGGCGAAGGGCGGATGCGTCCAGGCGGCTTCGTCGCCGACCGGCACCACGTCGGTGTGGCCGGCGAACATCAGATGCGGGCCATTGCCGGAACGCCTTGCATAGAGGTTTTCGATATCGGGCGTGCCGTCTTCGGAAAACACCGGCCGATCGACCAGGAAGCCGAGCGGTTTGAGCATCGTCTCCAGCGCGGTCAGCGCACCGCCCTCAGCGGGCGTCACCGAAGCGCAACGGATAAGGGCGGCGAGGTTTTCGGCAGGATCGGTCGGCAGCGTCATGGCAAAAGCGATAGTCGAAAGCGCAGGGCCTGTCACGGCCAGACATAGGGGCCAGCCTCATGGCTGGCGATACCGCCGATATTATGGTTTTCATGTCGTATAGTTGCGACCCGGCGCGGGCGACAGGATGGCAGACAAGGACAAACGGATCGTCATAGCCGGTGCCGGCAGCATCGGCTGCTATGCCGGCGGCTGCCTGGCGCTGGCCGGCCGAAAGGTCATTCTGCTGGCCCGGCCGCGCATCGAGGCAGCGTTGCGGCAGGGTGGATTGCGGGTCAGCGACCTCCAGGGCCGCGATCGCTCGATCAAGCCGGAGGCGCTTGCCGTCACCACCGATCCGGCCGCCACCCTGCCGCAGGCGGACGTGATCCTGGTCACGGTCAAGAGCGGCGCCACTCAGGACATGGCGGATCTTATCAAAGCTCATGCCCGGCCCGACGCCGTGGTGATCAGCCTGCAGAACGGTGTCGACAATGCCGACAGGCTGCGTGCCGGACTTGGCCGGCGAACGGTGCTGGCCGGCATGGTGCCGTTCAATGTGGTGCAGTCGCCGGACGGCGAGCTGCCGCTGCGCGTGCACCGCGCCAGCGACGGCAAGGTGATGGTCGAGGATGGCGATGCCGGCCTGGTCGGCCTGCTTGGCGTCGAAGGGTTTGCGGTTGAAGCGCATGGCGACATGAAGGCGGTGCTGTGGGGTAAGCTGCTGATGAATCTGAACAACGCGCTGGTGGCGCTTTCCGGCCTGCCGCTGGCAACCGAACTGGCCGACCGACGCTGGCGGCTGATCCTGGCCGGCCAGATCGACGAGGCGCTGACGGCACTGAAAGCGTCCGGCATCGAGCCGGCGCGGATCGCCGGCCTGCGGCCGGCGCTGCTGCCGAAAGTGCTCAGGCTGCCGGACTGGCTGTTCAGGCTCTTGGCGCGGCGCATGCTGGCGATCGACCCGCAGGCGCGCTCGTCGATGTGGGACGATCTTCAGCGCGGCCGGCCGACGGAGATCGACGATTTGCAAGGTGCCATCTTGCGGCTGGCGGGGAAGGCCGGCACGCCCGTGCCGACGGTTCAGCGGATCATCGCCTTGGTGCGCGCGGCGGAAGCGGAGCGGCTTGGCTCGCCGGGCCTGGCGCCGGAGCAGATTGTTGCACCGGCCGGCCGTCGATCAACGTGATCTTCTGCCAGATTTTCCGCGACAGGTTGGACGCCAGGTTCTCGATGTCGTTGACGCCGTCGATGACCACGTCGTCATTGACCGACTGCGCGAACAATGCGGCGATCTTGCCGGTGATCGACAGCATTTCGGAGCAATAGTCGAGGTAACGCGCCAGGTCGGCGGCATTGGTGATGCGGGCGGGCGAATGCGACGTCGGCTTGAAATCGGCCGACAGCGCCGCCGGATCCTTGGTCAGCTGGTGCATGTCGATGACGTGGATCAGCGAGCGCAGGCCATGCAGCTGGCGAAAGACCTGCTTGCGCGTGATGCGCTCCTCAGAGCGGATCAAGGCGAGAAATCCGACAATGGCGAGGATGAACATGTTGAGCGAAGCTTCGATGCCTTGCACCGACTGGACGGCATCACCCGGTTTGGAAATGCGGTCGAATGGCAGGACGGTGCCGACGAAGATGAACATCAGTGCGCCGGCAACGACAGCGGCGACGATGAGGCCGCGCAGCCACCAGATCGGCGCTTCCAGGGCCTTGGCGCCCTGTGCCAGGTCGCGCGACAGCGAGACCAGTTCGGCGGCAACGCCGCGCAGGCCGGCATCGGGGAAACGCTCCGCAACGCGCGTCTCCAGCCGTTCTGCGGTCTCGATGATCAGTTTCGGATCAAGCGTACGGTAGCGCATGTCCGATCGAACCTCAGGGTTGTGCTGGCTCGTTGGTGCGCCGGCCGTAGCGGTTGGGTCCAGGCTGCCCCGGAAACAGGCACAACACAAGGAAGGCCACGATCGAGACCACCGGCACGAACAAGATCAGCGCCGCAATGCCCGGCTTGTCCAAATCGTGCAGCCGCTTGACCGCCAGGGCAATGTTCGACCACAGCGAGGCGATGAAGGCGACGAAGAAGATGAACGACCACATGTTGCTCTCGGCCGAACCTTCCGGCACCAGCGTGAAGCGGTAGAGCGGGAAGGCCTGGATGATGGCGACGAGCAACCCGCCAAGAAAATAGGCCGCGCGACTGACGCGGCCCGAGGTTTTGAAGAAAAGCCAGGTGAGATCTGATCTGTCAGGCAAGCGGGTCCGGTCCATATTGATTGGCGCCCCTGGCGCCTTCGAGAATGCCGCATTCCACCAGAAACCAGATCGGGCCGATCAATGGCACCAGCATGATCAGGCTCCACCAGCCCGACTTGCCGCGATCATGCCAGCGCTTGGCGTAGACTGCGAGTGCGAAATAGATCGAGGCCAGAGCGATGAGAATGCCGATGATGCCGATCTGGGCGCCACTGGCCGTGGTGATGCGTGTACCGAGGATCGCATCGAGAATAAAGGCAACGATGCCAATGACGATGAAAACGCCAATCGCGGCCCAGAACTTGCCACGGTTGATGCGACCGTCAAAACTTGTGAGCAGATACTTCCAGTCCATGTCACCCCTCCATGATGAACCCGCGCGACCGATTGTCGCGCCGGCGGAAGGTGCGCCCGCTTTGCGCAAAGATCAATCGCGCAGCAATTCGTTGATCGAGGTCTTGGACCTGGTTTTGGCGTCGACGCGCTTGACGATGACGGCGCAGTAGAGGCTCGGACCCGGCTCGCCGTTCGGAAAGGGCTTGCCCGGCATCGCTCCGGCGACGACGACGGAATTCGGCGGCACTTCGCCGTAGAAAATCTCGCCGGTGGCGCGGTCGACGATCTTGGTCGACTGGCCGATGAAGACGCCCATGCCGAGCACCGAGCCTTCGCGCACGATGCAGCCCTCGACCACTTCCGAGCGCGCGCCGATGAAGCAATTGTCCTCGATGATGGTCGGACCTGCCTGCATCGGCTCCAACACGCCGCCGATGCCGACGCCGCCGGAAAGATGCACGTTCTTGCCGATCTGGGCACAGGAGCCTACCCCGACCCAGGTGTCGATCATGGTGCCTGTATCGACATAGGCGCCGACATTGACGAAGGACGGCATCAGCACGGCGCCCGGCGCGATATAGGCCGAGCGACGCACGATCGACCCCGGCACGGCGCGAAAGCCCTCCTTTTCGAAATCAACAGCGCCCCAGCCATCGAACTTCGACGGCACCTTGTCCCACCACGTCGCTTCGCCGGGACCACCCTTGATGATCTCCATCGGGTTGAGCCGGAAGGACAAAAGCACGGCCTTCTTCAGCCACTGGTTGACATGCCACTTGCCGTCGGCCTGCCGCTCGGCGACGCGGACGGCGCCGCGGTCGAGCAGGTCAAGCGCCGACTGGATGGCATCGCGCGTTTCGCCGCGCGTCGCAGTCGAAATCGCATCGCGTTCCTCGAAGGCCTTCTCGATGGTCTTTTCGAGGCTCGCCAGATCGGGCTTCGACATGAATTCGCTCCATTACCAAGCTGTTAAGGGGCTGAGCCTTAACCTGTTTTGAAAGTCGCGCGGACCCTATGTTAAGGCTTAATGGGGGTCAATCGCGTGTGCGTCACGGGACGGCGCAGTTAAGGGAATTGGACGGGTAGTTATGACTCCTATGGAAAAGGCGGGGTGGACGCCGCTGCCGCATTCGGACGAGGATCTGGAGCGGTCGAAGAGCGTACCTGACACGCCGCAGACGCGTGCCGAAACCTACCGGCTCGCCTGGAACGATCCCGACTTCATGACGCGGCGCGAGTTGCGCGCGGTCAGGCTGCAACTCGAACTCCTGAAACCGGAAATGATCCTAGCCGAACGCGGCATCCGCTCGACGGTGATCCTGTTCGGCGGTGCGCGCCTGCCGGAACCCGGCGGCGAGGCCTGGGCGGCCAAGAACGAGACGCAGAAGAAGAACCTCGAAGAGAACAGCAAATACTACGAGGAAGCGCGCAAATTCGCCCGCCTCTGCTCGCAGCAATCGGCTACCTCCTATTACCGCGAATATGTCGTGGTGACCGGCGGCGGGCCTGGCGTGATGGAAGCGGGAAACCGCGGCGCCGACGATGTCGGCGCGCCGTCGATAGGCCTCAACATCGTCTTGCCGCACGAGCAGGCGCCGAACATCTATGTGACGCCGGAGCTCTGCTTCAACTTCCATTATTTCGCTATCCGCAAGATGCATTTCGTCATGCGCGCCAAGGCGGTCGCGGTGTTTCCGGGCGGCTTCGGCACGATGGACGAATTCTTCGAGACGCTGACCCTGATCCAGACAGGGCGCATGGAGCGCGTGCCGGTGATCCTGTTCGGCAAATCCTTCTGGAAGCGGGCGATCGATCTCGATTTCCTCGCCGAGCAGGGCACGATCAGCCCCGGTGATCAGGACATCATCGACTTCGTCGACACCGCGGATGAGGCGTGGGGGATTATCAGCCGGTTCTATAAGTTAGGAGAGTAGGGCTGCGGATCGGGGAATTGAAGAATTGAAGAATGAAGGGATTGTGGCTCTGCGTTCGGATCGATCCCCAATTCGTCATTTCATCATTTCTTCATTTCCCCTCCCCCCTCTCCACAATCGCCGTCAGAAACCCCGCCAGATCGTCGGTGACGAAATCGACATCATCCTCATTGGCCGGGTCGCGCTCCCATATCTCGGAAAAGGTCGGCTCGAAATTGCGCGGCACGATCAGCACCGTGGTCATGCCGAGCGACTTCGGCACCGAAAGGTTACGGGCAAGATCCTCGAACATCACCGCATTGTGGCCGGTGACGGCGTGGAGTTCGGCGAACTTCTCGTAGGTCTGGCGCGCCGGCTTGGGATTGAGCCCCGCAGCGACGATGTCGAAGATGTCGTCGAAATGGTCGAGGATGCCGAGCTGGCGCGCGGTGCGCTCGGCGTGCCTGCGGTCGCCGTTGGTGAAGATGAACTTGCGGCCCGGAAGCTGGCGGATGGCGGTGCCGAGAACGGGATCGGGCACCAGCCATGAATAGTCGATGTCGTGGACCTTCTCGAGGAAATCGTCGGGGTCGATGCCGTGGCGTGTCATCAGGCCGTTCAGCGTCGTGCCATATTCGCGGTAGAGCTCCTTCTGCAACTTGCGCGCATCGTCGCGCGGCAATGCCAACAGTTCGCCGACATAGGCGGTCATCTTGACGTCGATCTGCGAGAACAGATTCGAATGGTGCGGATAGAGCGTGTTGTCGAGATCGAAGACCCAGTCGGTGACATGGGCGAAGCGGGCGGGGTCAGGGAGCGTGGTCATGGGCTCCTTATGGCATGAAACGCGCATTCCGAAAGCGACTTTATCCACAACTTCTGCTCGTTGAGGTTGCGTAAATCGTCTCACGATTCAAATTTTAGGCATCTGGGAAAGGTGGCCTTCAGGGCTTGCTGGCAGAGAGGCAGTCTTGTGGGAGCAAGCGATGAACAGCATAATTCTGAGATCCGCCGCCGTTGCTTTCGCCTCAGTCGCGGCCTCTCTCCTGCTGACCCTGATCATCGTTCCGGCCATGGGATTTCCGGTCAACCGGACGATCTGGCTGACCTCCACGCTCTGTCCGCTGGTGCTGGCGTGGGCCGCCAGCGCAAGCACTTTCTGGCAAAGCGACAGGCTGAAAAACGCGCATCGCGATCTCGCCCGAGCCCATGCCCAGCTCGCCGCCGCGCATCGCCGCCTGGCGGAAAAGGCGAGCCGCGACGACATGACCGGCATGCTCAACCGGGAAAGCTTCTTTGCGGCGCTCGACGGTTCGCGCCGCAAGTCCGATCGCGGCGCGCTGCTGATCATCGATGCCGACCACTTCAAGACCATCAACGACAATTTCGGCCACCTGACCGGCGATGACGCGCTGCTTTTGATCGCCAGCGCGATTCAGCGCGGCGTGCGCAGCGGCGATGTGCTCGGCCGCATCGGCGGCGAGGAATTTGGCGCCTTTCTGGTTGGCGCCACCGAGCAGGAGGCCAAGCGCGTCGCCGAGCGCATTCGCCGCGAAGTCGAGCTGATCCGCTTCCGGCCCGTCGACGAGCGGACCATTCCGCTCACGGTCAGCATCGGCGGTACTGTCTGCGGCGAGGAAGCCAGCGTGTCGGAGTTGATGCGCGCCGCCGACCGACGCCTCTACCAGGCCAAGCACCAGGGCCGTAACCTGACGATCATCGACACCGGCATTTCCGAGGCGGCGTGATCCGATCTGCCGCAACCGGCCTGTTAAGAAAACTCTAACCTTGTTTGCACTCGGTTGTACCGCTTAGCCGGGTTTTCACTGCTTTGCGGCCAGACTTGGCACGATACTGGCTTCCACGGTGATGCATGTGTCGTTCCGGGAATTGCCGTTCTGGGAACGCCATGCAGTGCCGAAGCCCAGCCGAGAGACCAGCCATGAGTTTCATCATCAAGAAAATGTCACGCCGCGCGCTCGTGCAGGCGTTGATCGCATTGCCTGCCCTGTCTTTGTTCCGCAAGCTGCCTGATGCCGATGCCGCCGGTCCAAAGCCCGACCCGAACGAGATCGTCGAGGTCGGTGGCTGGATCCTGAAGCGGAGCGACCTGGCATGATCTTCGACAGCTACGAGGCGTATCGCGCTGCGAACTTCACCCCGAAGGTCTGCATCCTCGGCTCCGGTCCGGCCGGCATGACCATTGCCCGCAAGCTTGGCGCGGCCGGCATTCCGGTGGTGGTGATGGAGGCCGGTCCGCGCGAATTCAGCGACGACTCGCAGGACTTTTACCGGGGCAGCACGGTCGGGGATTTCTATTTCGATCTCGACATCACCCGGCTGCGGTTCATGGGGGGCAGTTCCAACCACTGGGCAGGCTGGTGCCGCGTGCTCGACAAGCAGGATTTCGAGCCGAAGGCCTGGGTACCCGATACGGGCTGGCCGATCGCCCGCACCGACATCGAACCCTATCTGCCGGAAGTGCGCGATATTCTCGACCTTCCGGCCCTCCGGCCCGATATGCCGATCTCGGACGATATTCGCTGGGTGCAGCTGATCAAGAGCCCGGCCGTGCGCTTCGCCGAAAAGTTCGGCGATGAACTCGACAAGGCCACGAACATCGCGGTGGTGCTCAACACTTGTGCCACCGAACTTGCCGGCGACGGCAGACGCGTGACTGGCGCCAGGCTGTGGTCAAACGGGCAGGATGCCGGCTCCTTCAGCGCTGACTATTTCATCGTCTGCACCGGTGGGCTGGAGAATTCGCGGCTGCTTCTGTGGTCCAACCAGCGCTCGAACGGCGTCGACCTCGAACGCGTTATAGTCGGCCAGGATGGCGTTGCC
>NZ_RZRP01000207.1:0-8240 GCF_003997795.1 Mesorhizobium sp. M7A.F.Ca.US.005.03.2.1
GCATGTGGATGTAGGGGTGCCAGTCCTTGCCGCCGGCTTCCAGCAGCAGGACCGAATTGCTGGGATCTTCGCTCAGCCGGTTGGCCATAACGCAGCCGGCAGGACCGGCGCCCACGATGATATAGTCAGTCATTTCCTGATCCATTCATAGCCGTGGCACCGAGAGCGCGCCGTCGACATTGATGATCGAGCCGGTCGAAAAGCCGAGCTTGCCGCCGGCGAGCGTCGCCACCACCGCGCCGATGTCCGATGCTTCGCCCCAGCGTTTGGCCGGAACCAGGCCGCCGTCGATAAGGGCGTCATATTTGGCGGTCACGCCTGAGGTCATGTCGGTGCGGATGATGCCGGGCCGGACTTCGAAGACGGCGATGTTTTCAGGCGCAAGCCGCAACGCCAGGTTCTTCACCCACATCGAAAGCCCGGCCTTCGAGATGCAGTAGTCCGGCCGTTCCGGCGACGCCATTTCAGCACTGACCGAGGTGATGGTGATGATGGATCTCTGATCGCCTGGCGCAGCCAGCATCGCCTTGGCGACAGCCTGGCTGAGGAAGACGGTGCCGCGCAGGTTGATGCCCAGCGTGCGATCGAAATTCTCCGGCTTGAGGTCCAAGAGGTCACCGCGCACCACGGCGCCGACGCCGGCATTGTTGACCAGGCAGTCGATGCGGCCGAAGGCGCGCATCGCGGCATCGACAAGTGCTGTATGGGTGTCGAGGTCCGCGATGTCGCACCTGACATAGGCGAATTTTGCGCCACGCTTGGTGATGTCGGGGGCAAGTCCGTCGGCGGCTGTTTCGGCAAGGTCGGCGACCAGAATATCGAAGCCGGCATCCGCCAGTGCCTGGGCGCAGGCGAGGCCGATGCCGCGCGCGCCGCCGGTGACGATGGCGGCGGGGCGGGTCATGCGGCGAGGTCCGTCTTGCGGATGTGGTCAGCAACGCGCAGCGCTTGGGCTGCAATCGACAGCGCTGGGTTGACCGCCGCCGAGTTCGGCAGGAAACCGGCGTCGACGACGAACAGGTTCCGGTGGTCGAAGGAGCGGCAGTAGGGGTCGAGCGCCGCCGTCGCCGGATCGTCGCCCATCTTGATCGTGCCGCATTGATGCGACGGCGTGCGCTTGTCGAAGGGGCGCGACAGCACGATGGGATAGCCGCAGGCGCGGAAGTTTTCGCGCATTACCTTGTTCAGCCCGTCGAGCGACTGCATGTTGGAGCGCCGCCACTGCATGATGATGTCCTTGCCGTCGACCATGATGCGGCTTTCCGGGTCGGGCAGGTCTTCGCACATAAGGTACCAGTCGACGGCGTGGCCGGCCATGAAGTCGAGCGCGAATCCCGGCGTGTACTTGACATTGGCCCGCAGCATGTTGCCGTCGATCTTGCCGAGCAGTTGGACGTTCCCCAGCGGCTTACCGCCCTTGCCGTCGGACAGATAGTAGTCGTTGAGCATCAGCGTCTTCTGGTAGACGGCATCGTTGCGGCGGCGCGGATCGATCGCCAGCATGGCGCTGGAATTGTGGTTCATGAAATTGCGCCCGACCTGATCGGAGCGGTTGGCAAGGCCCTTGCCATCAGGAGACGGTGATCGCAGCAGGATGACGGCGGAATTGACCGCGCCAGCGGAGAGGATGACCAGTTTCGGCGCGACCTTTTTCAGCTCACCATTCTGCCGATAGTGGATGGCAGCAATGGTTTTGCCGTCGGTCGATGCCTCCAGGTACTCGACATAACAGCCGGTCTCGAGCCGGATGTTGGTGTCCTTCAGGGCCGCCGTCAGCGGTCCTGTCTGCGCGTCGACCTTGCCCTGGCCGGTGTTGGGAAACGCATCCCAGCCGGTCTTGCCCTCTTTCAGCCAGGTGTCGATGTCGACGCCGAGCGGCAGCGAGGCCGGATGCAGGCCGAGGTTTTTCAGCTCGGCGCGGGCGCGGGCGATCGGCGCCTCGTCGGGCACCGGCTTGTAGGCGTAGGGGATCGAATGGAACGGCTCGGTCGGATCCTCGCCCAGTGCACCGCGCACGCGAAACAGCTGTTCGGCTTTCGAATACCAGGGCTCGAATTCCTCATAGGAGAACGGCCATGCCGGCGAGACCCCGCCAAAGTGCTCCATGGCGGCGAAATCTTCCTTGCGGTAGCGGATCAGCACCGCGCCATAGAACTTCGAATTGCCGCCGACATAATAATAATTGCCGGGGTTGAAGGCGGCGCCGCCGGCCTCACGCCACATCTCCTTCGGCCTATAATGGCCGTCGACGAAGATCGAGCGCGTGTCGCGCGCGTGCGGCGTCGCCGGCAACGGCTCGCCGCGCTCGAGCATCAAGATCGAGGCGCCGCTGCCGGCAAGGCCGGAAGCGATCGTGGCGCCGCCGATGCCGGAGCCGATGATGACGATGTCCGGATTTCTCATGGCCTAAATCGCGTCCCGACGCGCTTTTGTTTTTTGTTTTGATGCATGTCGTTGCCCCAAAACCGGATCCACTTTTGGGCGACATACATTAGCGAATACGGGTCTCGGTCGCCGGATCGAAGAACACCGCCTTTGTCAGGTTGAAGGCGAGCGGCGTGTTGGTGCCCGGCTGAATGTTGGCGTCGGCGCGCAGCCGCGCCACCACGCCCTTGCCGCCGAGATTGGTGACGGCGAAGGTGTCCGAACCTGCCGGCTCGACGACCTCGATGTGACAGTCCGCGGTTGCGATGTGCGAGGCGTTGCGCTCGGCACCTTCCGGATCGGTCAGGGCTTCGGGACGGACACCGAAGATGATCGGCTTGCCCTGGAATGCCGACAGGCCCGCCGGCGCATTGGCCATCGGCAGGTTGATCGGCTCGCGCGCCTCGCGCTGCAGCACGACGGACAACGCATTGCCTGACGTACCGATCGTCGCCGGGATCAGGTTCATCGCCGGCGAGCCCATGAAGTCGGCGACGAAGAGATTGCTCGGGTTGTTGTAGATTTCGGCCGGCGTGCCGAACTGCTGCACCTCGCCGTCGCGCATCACGGCGATCTTGGTCGCCAGCGTCATCGCCTCGATCTGGTCGTGGGTGACGTAGACGATGGTGGTGCCGGTGGTGGCATGCAGGCGCTTGATCTCGATGCGCATGTCGACGCGCAGCTTGGCGTCGAGGTTGGACAAAGGCTCGTCGAAAAGGAACAGTTTGGGGTCGCGCACCAGCGCCCGGCCCATGGCGACGCGCTGGCGCTGGCCGCCCGAAAGCTGGCTCGGCTTGCGCTGCAAGAGGTGGCCGATCTGCAGCACCTTGGCCACCTTGTCGATCGCCTTCTGGCGCTCCGCCGCCGGCACGCCGCGCATCTCCATGCCGAAGGAGATGTTTCCGGCCACCGTCATGTTCGGGTAGAGCGCATAGCTCTGGAACACCATGGCGATGTCGCGCTTGGAGGGGTGCAGATCGTTGATGGCGCGGCTGTCGACCCGGATTTCGCCCGAGGTGATCGTCTCCAGGCCGGCGATGGTGTTGAGCAAAGTGGACTTGCCGCAGCCGGAAGGGCCGACCAGCACCAGGAAACCGCCTTTCTCGAGCTCGACATCGATCCCTTTCAGGATCTCGACCTGGCCGAAGCGCTTTCTCAGACCATCAATTTCCAGAAAAGCCATCAGATCATCCTTTGACGGCGCCAGCCATGAGACCGCGCACGAAGTAGCGGCCGGCGAGCACATAGACGAGAAGGGTGGGCAGTGCCGCGATCATCGCGGCGGCCATGTTGACGTTGTATTCGACGACGCCGGTCGAGGTGTTGACGACGTTGTTGAGCGCCACCGTCATCGGCATCGCGTCGCCGGTGCCGGCGTAAGCCGAGGCGAAGAGGAAGTCGTTCCAGATGTTGGTGAACTGGTAGATGACGGTGACGACGAAGATCGGCATTGAGTTCGGCAGCATGATGCGGCGGAAGATCTGGAAGAAGGATGCGCCGTCGACCTGTGCCGCCTTGACCAGTTCGGTCGGAAACGCCTCGTAGTAGTTGCGGAAGAACAGCGTGGTGAAGCCGATGCCGTAGACGACGTGGACGAAGACCAGGTTGACCGTCGGGTTGCCGAGACCGAAGCTCGTTCCGACCGAGTTCTGCAGTGTGACGCCGAAGCGGCCGAGGCTGCCGAGGATGGTCGCCATCGGCAACAGCACCGACTGGAACGGAATGAAGCAGGCGAACAGCATCAGCCCGAACACCAGCGTTGCGCCGCGGAAACGCCATTTCGTCAGCACGTAGCCGTTCAGCGCGCCCAGCATGGTCGAGATCAGAACGGCCGGAACCACCATCTTGATGGAGTTCCAGAAATAGCCCTTAATGCCGGCGCAGGTGAGGCCGACGCAGGTCTCGCCCCACGCCTTCAGCCACGGGTCGAAGGTCGGCGCCTTGGGCAGCGCCAGCATGTTGCCGTTCTGGATCTCGTCCATGGTCTTGAACGAGGTCACCAGCATGACGAACAGCGGCATCAGGTAAAACAGCGCAAACAGAGCCAGCAGCCCGTAGATGACGATGCGGTTGATGACCTTGACGTTGACGCCGCCGGAGGCCTGGCGGGCGGGAGTGGTGACGGCGCTCATCGCGGCTTCTCCCGCAGTTCCGAATAGAGATAGGGCACGATGATGGCGACGATGGTCATCAGCATGATCACCGCACTGGCCGAGCCGACGGCCATTTCGTTGCGCTTGAACGTGTACTCATACATGAAGTTGGACGGCAGCCACGCCGAGCCGCCGGGCCCGCCGCTGGTCAGTGCGACCACGAGATCGTAGGACTTGATGGCGAGGTGCGCGAGCACGATGAATGCCGACAGGAAGATCGGCCGCAGCAGCGGGATGACGATGCGGCGATAGAGCTGGAAGGTGGTGGCGCCGTCGATCTGCGCCGCCTTCATGATCTCGCCGTCGATGCCGCGCAGGCCGGCCAGGAACATCGCCATGATGAAGCCGGAGGCCTGCCAGACGCCGGCAATGACCACCGTGTAGATGACGAAATCCTTGTTCTTGATCCAGTCGAAATGGAAGCTCGTCCAACCCCATTGATGCAAGGTCTGCTCGAGACCGAGGCCGGGATCGAGGAACCATTTCCAGGCGACGCCGGTGACGATGAAGGACAGCGCCATCGGATAGAGATAGATCGGCCTCAACACGCCTTCGCCGCGGATCTTCTGGTCGAGCAGGATGGCCAGGAACAGGCCGAGCGCCAGGCAGATCGCGATGTAGAGGAAACCGAAAATACCCATATTGGTGATCGACGTGTACCAGCTCGACGGCGGGTCTGTGTCGAAGGTCCAGCCCCACAGCCGCTGATAGGCGCGCGAGCCGGTTAGGACATAGGACGGGAAGGTCTTGGAATTGGTGAAGGACAGATAGATCGTCCACAGGATGAAGCCGTAGACGAAGACGATGGTGATGGCGAAGCTCGGCGCCAGCACGATCTTCGGCAATGCGTCCTGCAGGCGCGAGCGCACCGAGGCGCGTGGCCGCGCATGCTCCGGCGTCAGCTTGATCTGGCTTGTCGCTACCGTGCTCATGGGGCTCCTCCCGTCGACTCGCGGCCAACCAGCTTCGCGGATCTATGTTCGCGGATCTGGGCCTTCCCCGCCGGAGCGGGGAAGGCGTTTTTGGTGCGTGGCGCTTACTTGGCGTCGTCGATCGCCTTGACCAGCTCGGTCACGGCTTCGTCCGAGGTCTTGATCTGACCATGGACGAATTTGGAGACGACATCCTTATAGGCATTGGCGACCGCCGGAGGCGCGCCATAGCCCTGGGCCAGCGAGCCGAACAGCGTGCCGCCTTCATTGGCTGCCTTCAGGTCGGCGATGCCCTTCTTGCCGCAAGCGTCGAAGTCGGTGTCCGGAACATCGGTACGGGCCGGGACCGAACCCTTGACGACGTTGAAGGCCGACTGGAAGCTCTTCGACAGGGTGGCGGTGGCCAGTGCGACCTGGGCGGCCTTGCGGTCGTCGGGAACATTGAACATGCCGAACATGTCGGAGTTGTAGATCACCGAGCCGTCGGTACCCGGGAAGCGATAGCACAGGAAGTCGGTGCCCGGGGTCTTGTTGGCGGCGTGGAACTCGCCCTTCGCCCAGTCGCCCATGACCTGCACCAGGGCATCGCCCTTGATGACCATGGCGGTGGCAAGGTTCCAGTCGCGGCCCGAGAAGTTGGGGTCGACATAGGTGACGAGCTTGGCCAGATTGTCGAACGACTTCTTCATCGTGTCGGACTTCAGGGACTCGTCATCGAGGTCGTTGAAGGCCTTCTTGTAGAACTCGGGTCCGCCGGTCGACAGCACGACGGAGTCGAACATGGTGGCTTCCTGCCAGTTCTGGCCGCCGAGAGCGAGCGGGATCACGCCTGCCGCCTTGGCCTTGTCGAGCAGGGCAACGAAGTCGTCGAAGGTCTTCGGCTCGGTGCCGCCGATCTTGTCCAGGACGGCCTTGTTGATCCACAGCCAGTTGACCGAGTGAACATTGACCGGCGCCGCGACCCACTTGCCGTCATAGACCGAAAACTTCTGCAGGGCTGCCGGAACGGACTTGTCCCAGCCTTCCTTCTTCGCCGTTTCGGTCAGGTCGCCCATGACGCCGGCGGCTGCATAGTCGAGCACGGTGTAGCCGAGCATCTGCGAGGCGGTCGGATAATTGCCGGCCGCGACCATCGCCTTCAGCGCGGTCATGGCGGCATCGCCGCCGCCGCCGGCCACCGGCACGTCCTTCCAGGCATAGCCTTCCTTGGCCAGATCACCCTTGAGGACGTTGAGAGCAGCCGCTTCGCCGCCCGAGGTCCACCAATGCAGCATCTGGACTTCCTTGACGTCCTCGGCGTGGGCCGCGAAAGCCAGGCCCGACGCGAGAGCCGTTCCGATAAGCAGTTTGCGCAACATGTACTTCCTCCCTTGTTGCATTACACGACCGGCGGATGCCGCCGGGTTCTTCTCAACTCAGCCGACCCACCACCCGGTGCGCTGGCCGCGATGAAACTGGATTGTCTTTTCCTCGGTATAATCCTCGACGGCGCGTTTGCCGAGTTCGCGTCCGAGACCGGACTGCTTATAGCCTCCGAAAGGCAGCTCGGGATAACCTTCCATGAATGTGTTCACCCAAACGGTTCCCGAACGCACGCCGCGCGCGACCGACATGCAAGTGTCGATGCTGGCGCTCCACACGCCCGCCGACAAACCATAGGGCGTGTTGTTGGCGATGTGCAACGCCTTTTCAATCGATTCAAAAGTCAGCACCGAGAGCACCGGGCCGAACACTTCCTCGCGCGCTATGGCCATGTCCTCGGTGACGCCGCGGATGATGGTGGGATCGAGGTATTGACCGATATTGGAGGCCAATTGCTTGCCTCCGCTGTAGATGCTGCTGCCCTCGGTCGCGGCTGCCGCAACGTAACCGGCAACCTTGGCCAAATGGTCGGACGAGATCATCGCGCCGACCTTGGTTTGGTCATCGAGCGGATCGCCGACCGTGACCCTGGCGGCAAGCGCCTTGACGGCGCTGAGAAAATCGTCGGCGATCGCCTCGTGCACGATCAGCCGGCTGCCGGCATTGCAGCACTCGCCGGCATTGAAGAAGCCGCCGAACACCGCCGCATCGGCGGCCGCTTCGAGGTCGGCGTCCTGGAAGACGATCTGGCCGTTCTTGCCGCCGAGCTCCATCGAGACTTTCTTCAGCGACTGCGCGGCGGATGCCATCGTCATCTTGCCGACGCGGGTGGAGCCGGTGAACGAGACCATTTCGACCAGCGGGTGGCTGACCATCGGCGCACCGACATCGGCGCCAAGTCCGGCCAGGATATTGACGACGCCGGCGGGCAGGCCGGCCTGCATCAGGATGTCGCCGAGCACGAAGGTCGAGGCCGAGGTCATTTCGCTCGGCTTGACCACCGCCGTGCAGCCGGCGGCGAGCGCGAAGGGCAGTTTCTGGCTGACGATCAGGAACGGGAAATTCCACGGGGTGATGATCGAGACGACGCCGATCGGTTCGCGCAGGACGACACCCAGCATGGCGTCGCCGAGATTGGCGTAGGTTTCACCATGCAGGGTGCGGGCAAGCGAGGCGGCATAGCGCCAGATGTCGACGGCGCCGCCGATCTCGCCGCGTGCCTGGGCGATCGGTTTGCCCGATTCCAGTGCGTCGAGCCGGGCGATGTCTTCCAGCCGGCCCTCGATCAGATCAGCTGCCTTGAGCAGGATCCCGGCACGTTCGGCCGCCTTCATGCGCGGCCATGGACCCGTTTCGAAAGCCCTGTGGG
>NZ_RZRP01000208.1:0-8197 GCF_003997795.1 Mesorhizobium sp. M7A.F.Ca.US.005.03.2.1
ATATGGATGTAGCCGAGGCCGACCTGCTTCAGCGTGTCGAGCTTGTCGCGCACGCCGGGCACCGCGGCGAAGAAATCGACGCCTTCCTCGACCGTCATGTCGAGCACGTCGGCGATCGACTTGCCCTTGAACAGGACATCGAGCGTCTCTCTGTTATAGCGCTTGCCGTGACAGACGTCGCAGGTGACGTAGACGTCGGGCAGGAAGTGCATCTCGATCTTGATGACGCCGTCGCCCTGGCAGGCCTCGCAGCGGCCGCCCTTGACGTTGAACGAGAAGCGTCCCGGCTGATAGCCGCGCGCCTTGGCCTCCGGCAGGCCAGCGAACCAGTCGCGGATCGGCGTGAAGGCGCCGGTATAGGTGGCCGGGTTTGAACGCGGTGTGCGGCCGATCGGCGACTGGTCGATGTCGATGACCTTGTCGAGGAATTCGAGGCCCTCGATGCGGTCGTGGTCGGCCGGATGTTCGCGCGAGCCCATGATGCGTCTCGAGGCGGCCTTGAACAGCGTCTCGATCAGGAAGGTCGACTTGCCGCCGCCGGACACGCCAGTGACGGCGGTGAAGGTGCCGAGCGGGATTTCGGCGGTGACGTTCTTCAGATTGTTGCCGCGCGCGCCGACGATCTTGATGCGGCGGTTCTTCTTCGCTTCACGCCGCACGCCGGGCGTCGCCACTTCGAGCGCGCCCGACAGATATTTGCCAGTGATCGAATTGGGATTGGCCATGACCTGCTGCGGCGTGCCCTGGGCGATGATCTCGCCGCCATGGATGCCGGCGGCCGGGCCCATGTCGACGACATAGTCGGCATGCAGGATGGCGTCCTCGTCATGCTCGACGACGATCACCGTGTTGCCGATGTCGCGCAGGTGCTTCAGCGTATCGAGCAGGCGCGCATTGTCGCGCTGGTGCAGGCCGATCGACGGCTCGTCCAGCACATAGAGCACGCCGGTCAGGCCGGAGCCGATCTGCGATGCCAGCCGGATGCGCTGGCTCTCGCCGCCCGACAGCGTGCCGGAATTGCGCGACAGCGTCAGATAGTCGAGCCCGACATCGTTGAGGAAGCGCAGCCGTTCACGGATTTCCTTGAGCACACGCACCGCGATTTCGTTCTGCTTGTCGTTGAGCGACGCGGGCAGGTCGGTGAACCACTGGTCGGCCTTGCGGATGGAAAGCTCGGTGACTTCGCCGATGTGCCTGCCGGCGATCTTCACCGCCAGCGACTCGGGCTTCAGCCGATAGCCCTTGCAGACCGGGCAGGGTGTGGCCGACATGAAGCGCTCGATCTCCTCGCGCATCCAGGCGGATTCGGTCTCTTTCCAGCGCCGCTCGAGATTGGGGATGACGCCTTCGAAAGTTTTCGTCGTCTTGTAGGAGCGCAGGCCGTCATCATACTGGAAGGTGATCTCGCGCTCGCCGGTGCCGCGCAGGACGGCTTCCTTGGCCTCTTCAGACAAATCCTTGAACTTGTCGCCGAGCTTGAAGCCATAGGCCTTGCCCAATGCCTCCAGCGTCTGCGCGTAATAGGGCGAGGTCGACTTCGCCCACGGGCTGACGGCGCCGTCGCGCAGCGAGATGTTTTCATCCGGCACGATCAGATTGCCGTCGATGGCGCGCTGGCTGCCGAGACCGTCGCAGGTCGGGCAGGCGCCGAACGGGTTGTTGAACGAGAACAGCCGCGGTTCGATTTCCGGAATGGTGAAGCCGGAGACCGGGCAAGCGAACTTTTCCGAGAACAGGATGCGCTCATGCGTCTCGTTCTTCGACTTGTTGACCGAATCCTCGCCGGTCTGGCTGGAATCGAGCGGCTTGTCGGCGAATTCGGCGACCGCCAGCCCATCGGCCAGCTTCAGCGCCGTTTCGATGGAATCGGCAAGCCGCGTCGCGAGGTCGCCGCGCACGACGATGCGGTCGACGACGACATCGAGGTCATGCTTGTACTTCTTGTCCAGCGCCGGCACGTCGGCGATCTCATAGAAGACGCCGTCGACCTTGACGCGCTGAAAGCCCTTCTTCTGCAGTTCCAGCAATTCCTTGCGGTACTCGCCTTTGCGGCCGCGCACCATCGGCGCCAGGATGAACAGGCGCGTGCCTTCCTCGATCGCCAGCACGCGGTCGACCATCTGCGAAACCGTCTGGCTCTCGATCGGCAGGCCGGTGGCCGGCGAATAGGGGATGCCGACGCGCGCAAAAAGCAGGCGCATATAGTCGTAGATCTCGGTGACGGTGCCGACCGTCGAACGCGGGTTCTTCGATGTGGTCTTCTGCTCGATGGAAATGGCAGGCGACAGGCCGTCGATCTGGTCGACGTCAGGCTTCTGCATCATTTCGAGGAATTGCCGCGCGTAGGCCGACAGGCTTTCGACGTAGCGCCGCTGGCCCTCGGCATAGATCGTGTCGAAGGCAAGCGATGACTTGCCGGACCCCGACAGGCCGGTCATGACAATCAGGCTGTCACGCGGCAGGTCGAGATCGACATTCTTCAGATTGTGTTCGCGCGCCCCGCGAATGGAAAGATATTTATGGTCGGCCATAGCCGGTCGCCGCCTCAGAATCTGGAATTTCCTGGAATGGCGGGTTTTCCCGGCCATCCCCTATGTAGGTAGTTTTTCCGCCACGTCGAGAGACGCCACAATTCCCGACAAAAGCGTTTAAGCGTCTTTCGCGTGAACGGGCAAGCGGAAAGAACAAAGGCCGAACACGCTCCTGACAAAGCTGTGCAAAAACTGACTTGTACGTAACCTCCCGGCGATCACGTTTTTCGGTAACCGGCTATTGATGGTTGACGCGGGCAACCCAGGAGCGCAGTCTCCGGAAGTCAACGAAGCCGGCCGTCTTTCGATGGCCTCGCCGCCCAAAGGCGGCCTGCGAGACGCCGCAGGCATTTGCGATTTGTGCTTCGAATTGACAACAATCGCAACGGACAGAGGAGCGGAGCTATGACGCCACCGGATCGTCCCCTAGGGTTCCAGTTGTCACTGGAGCCGCGGCAGGCATAAGTGCCAGGGTTTAGCGTCTGCGCCACCCGGCAAACCGTGACCTGCCATATCTCCTAAAAATCAGAGACTGCTAGTCGGATCGTCGGCCGAACGCCGCGGTGCATCCGAAATCAAACGCCGGCAGTACACTCCCGGCAAAGTTGGATTTGAGATCCAGAAGGCCCCGTCCGTTTGCCCAAGGCACGGCGGGGCCGTTTTATGTGGGGAACGCTCATTTCCGCGCGCACTCAGTGACGCGGCGGCCCGATCGAGCCGGCGCCGACATCGACGGTGATGCTGCCGGAAATCCTGACATCCGTATCGCCGATCTTGAATGTGCCGTTCTCGCCGGCCGGCAGCGCATCGTCCGGCTCGGGAGCCGGCTTGGCGATGCGGTAGTCGCCGGTCACGCCGGGCAGGGCGCTTTTTTGCGTCGACGGCGAACTGTCCTCTGCAAGAGCCGCGCCACTCACGAGACTGGCAAAAGCGAGCACCACGACGGCGATGACGGGGCGCAGTGGTCTGGAAGGATGAGTGTCGGTCATCCCAGGACTATAGTGGCGCGCCGCCCATGGAACCAGACCGGCATCGTCAAATCTTCGGCAGCCGGCCGGACTCCGCTCCGGCCCTGGCTTACGCCGCCTTTTTGCGCGTGTCGAAAACATGGTCGACGATGCCCCATGCCTGCGCCTCGCGGGCGGTCATGAAGTGGTCGCGGTCCAGCGTGCGCTCGACCTCTTCATAGGTACGGCCGCAATGCTGCGCGTAGAGCTCGGCCATGTGCCGTTTCGTCCTGCCGATGCGCTCGGCATGGCGCTGGATGTCGGAGGCCTGGCCCTGAAACCCGCCCAGCGGCTGATGCAGCAGGATGGTGGCGTTCGGCAGGGAAATCCGGCGCCCCGGTGTGCCTGCCATCAGCAGGAACGAGCCCATCGAAGCGGCAAAGCCCATGCATACGGTCGACACCGGACAGCTGATATATTGCATCGTGTCGTAGATGGCGAAACCACTGGTCACCACGCCGCCCGGCGAGTTGATGTAGAGCGAGATCTCCTTGTCCGGATTGTCCGATTCCAGCGACAAAAGCTGCGCGCAGACCAGCGCCGAGATGTCGTCGTTGATCTCGCCGTTGATGAAGATGATGCGCTCGCGCAGCAGCCGCGAAAAGATGTCGAAGGCGCGTTCGCCGCGGCTCGATTGCTCGATGACCATCGGCACCAGACTGGCAACACCGCTCATTTTTCTTCTCCGATTTTCTATTATGCCGCGCGCAGAAGGCGCGGTGCGTTCGCGGCGATGGGCTTTCCAATTGCGCGCAAACCGAGCGAAAGACGGCAGCCGGCGCCTGCCATGGCGATGGCAGGCATGGCCTTGCGGGCAAAGCCGTCATGGACGACACGCAGATGCGTGCCGCCGGAAACGGTTCGGGCAAGTGTGAAGGTGACGGTACTGTCGAGCGGATCCTGCCTGGCTGCGTCGCCCGGCTGCTCCCGCCAGGAATAGCGCAGCAGCTTCTCGGGTTCGGCGTCGAGGATTTCGCATTCGATCGGCGTGTCCGGCCGGGCGAAGGCGAAACGGTTGCCGATCTCGAGGCTGATGTCGTTCGGCATCATCCAGGCGGCCAGCAATTCCGGTACGGTCAGGGCCCGCCAGACCTTTTCCGGCGGCTCGGCAAGGTCGTACTCGAACTCGAGCGCATCCGCGGCGTCGATTTGGCCCTCGTTGGTCGTTGATCCCGCCTTCTTCATTGATCCATGTCCTTCAAAACCGCCTTCAGCCTTTCGATGCGTTCCGGCCAGAAAGTCCGGTAGCGTTCGATCCAGGAGAGCAAGGGAGCGAGCCCCTGCGGATCGGCGCGGTAATAGGCGTTGCGGCCGGCTCGCCGCTCGACCACCAGGCCGGCGCCACGCAGCACCGCCAGATGCTGCGACACCGCGGGCTGCGACACCGTCATACCGGTGCGCAATTCCGACACGCTCATCTCGCCTGCGGCCAGCCGCTCAAAGACGGCGCGGCGCGTCGGGTCGGCCAGTGCGCGAAAAATCTCTGCTTCGATCATGTCGAAAGCATAAGTGAATACTTATTGATTTGGCAAGCACTGTTTTACGAGATTGTCGGAAGCCAGCGTCTCACCATTCCGGCAGGCCCATCGAACGTCGCCTCGAAAATCGGCGACGCAAGGACGGCGTGGATGTGAAGCGTTCCAGTGCCGGCGTTCTTGAACCCGTGTTTCCTGTTCGCGGGGACAACGAGAGACTGGCCCGATGTCACGACTGTATGCTCATCGTCGATCCACATCTCAGCCCTACCGGCGATAACGGTCAGCACTTCCTCCACGGGATGCCAATGCGTTGGGGCGCCGACCGTGGGCTCGACCCATTGCTCGAATATGCAAAGTTGCGATGCACCATTGCTGGCCGACACATGCATGCGTGTTTCCACACCTGCTCGCCATTGCTCGCGCTGCTGGTCCTCATGTGCGACAGACTTCATTTGATCGCCCCCGGTCAGATCCGATTTCATGGAAATTTCCGGCCGGGACACTACATCTTGCTGACAAACATTGACAGAACGTCATCTGCACCATAGAACGAACAGGGAACAAAAACCTTGTGGGTAAAGGCAGCCACGGCAAGCGGCTGACGCCTGCAGCCTGTAAGGTGCTGCGACAAAAAAATTTGTTTCGGATGAGCGCGGAGAAATATCATGGCGGGTAGCGTCAACAAGGTCATTTTGGTCGGCAACCTCGGCGCGGATCCCGAAATCCGTCGCCTCAACTCGGGCGAGCCGGTCGTCAACATTCGCATTGCGACGTCGGAAAGCTGGCGTGACAAGAATTCCGGCGAGCGCAAGGAAAAGACCGAATGGCACAACGTCGTCATCTTCAATGAGGGCATCGCCAAGGTGGCGGAGCAGTATTTGAAGAAGGGCATGAAGGTCTATGTCGAGGGCCAGCTGCAGACGCGCAAATGGCAGGACCAGACCGGCGCCGACAAGTACACGACGGAAGTCGTGCTGCAGAAATTCCGCGGTGAGCTGCAGATGCTCGACGCGCGCGGGCAGGGTGAAGGCGGCCAGGTTGGCGGCTATGCCGGTGGCGGCAGCAGCCGTGGTTCCGATTTCGGCCAGTCCAGCCCGAGCGAAGGCTTCAATCGCAGTGGCGGCGGTGCCAAGAGCGGCGGCGGTGGCGGTTCGTCGCGCGAACTGGACGACGAAATCCCGTTCTGATCGCAACTGCAGATGTTGTTTTTGGCTTAAGTCAAACATTGCGCCCGAGAGTCCCTCATGGACTTTCGGGGTTTTGCATTGTCGAACTGAACGCCGACATGGCGATCAACGAAATATGGCGAAGGACGAGTTCGATGAAAGCACGCGTAAAATGGGTCGAGGAACGCACTTTCGTCGGCGAGTCCGGTAGCGGCCACAAACTGGTGCTGGGAACCGCGCCCGGACCGGAAGGCAGGACGCCGGGACCGAGCCCGATGGAGCTGGTGCTGATCGGCACCGGCGGCTGTTCGGCCTATGATGTCGTGCACATCCTCGAAAAGGGGCGCGAGGCGGTCGAGGACTGCGTGGTCGAGCTCGAGGCCAACCGGGCGGAAACCGAACCCAGAGTGTTCACCCGCATTCATATGCATTTCGTCGTCAAGGGCAGGCAACTCTCCAGCGACAAGGTGAAACGCGCGATCGACCTTTCGATCGAAAAATATTGCTCGGCCTCCGCGATGCTTGCCAAGACCGCCACGATTACCCACGATTTCGAGGTCGTCGACACGACGGCGAGATAGAGCCGGCTTCGATTCTCGCCGCGTCAGCCTGTCAGCCCGCTATCAGCGCCTTGATGCCGTCGGCGACGAATTGCACGGCCAGTGCTGCCAGGATGACGCCGAGCAGGCGGGTCAGGATCGAGCGGCCGGTCTGGCCGAGGATGCGGTCTATGCGTTCCGACAGCACGAACACCAGATAGGTGATGGCAAGGCAGACGAAGATGATGCCGACCAGCGCCGCCTGCGCCGCGAAGCCTTGAAAGGAACCTGAGAGCAGCACAGTTGCCGAAATGGCGCCGGGACCCGCGATCAGCGGGATTGCCAGCGGGAAGGCGGCGATGTTGTGGATCATGTCCTTGGTGATGGCGACGTCGCCGATCTTCTCCTTGCGGTCCTGCCGGCGCTCGAACACCATTTCGAAGGCGATGAAGAACAGCAGGAAGCCGCCGGCGACGCGGAAGGCCGGCAGCGTGATGCCGAACACCGACAGGATCGAGGCGCCTGCAACCGCAAACAGCGCCATCACCAGGAAACCGATGATCGACGCGCGGACGGAAACCTGCTGGCGCTCCTCGCGGTTCATGCCGCGCGTCACGGCGAGGAACAGCGGCGCCAGGCCGGGCGGATCGATGGTCACGAGAATGGTGACGAACGCGTTGAACAGGCTGTCGAAACTCGGCATCTCTGACCCTCCCGCCGGGCCGTGCCCGTACCAGGATAATTGGTAGAGCAAAGCCCGTTCGGTGGGAACTGTTCGTGAGAAAGTGGTTGATGCCGGCGGGACAGCGGAGGGCGCAAAGGGTCGCGACGCTTTTATTCCGGGCTGCTGCATTCTTCGGCGATCAAACCGCTCGGCGCGCCAGGAACTCGACCTCCAGCCGCCATGTCGCGCCATTGTCGTGCGAGCGCTCGCCCAGCCATCGGAAGGCGTTTTCGGTGATGCGTGAAAAGCCCCAGCGTACTGAGCTGCCGGTGCCGTCGGTGCCCACTTGCACGATCGTGTCGCCCTCGGCGCGGCCGAGCTGGCGGCTGAAATACTGGTTGCGCGGGTCGCTCCAGAAGATGTGCCAGGCATCCGCGCCGGGATCATAGACGCGCAGCGTCGTGCCATAGAAAGTCCATTTGCCGAGCGAAGGCTGGGAACCAGTGTCCCGCGCGGGCAGGATCCAGACGTCCTGGATCGCCCGGCCTTCCAGCACCCAGCCGAAATGCACCTCGCCGCGCCCTGTCAGCACCGTTCCGTCCTCGAGGTGGCGCGAGGCCTCGAAAGTCCAGGCGCCGACGAAGCGGCCGTAAAGGCTCAGTTTTTCGGCAAGGCCTTCGATCGGTCCGGCGCTATGCAGAGCATCGGCAAACGAAGATTGATCGAACATGGTTGTGGCCTCTTCTTGTCAGGAGATTGGGAGGGAATAGGCGGTTACGGGGTTCTGGGCTTGGGGAAAATTGCTATATTTC
>NZ_RZRP01000209.1:0-8189 GCF_003997795.1 Mesorhizobium sp. M7A.F.Ca.US.005.03.2.1
GTACGTGCATTCGCTGCACGGCTATTTCATGCGGCCCGGCGACACCAAGGTGCCGATCGTCTACGAGGTCGACCGCATTCGCGACGGCGGCTCCTTCACCACGCGGCGCGTGGTGGCGGTCCAGCACGGCCAGGCGATCTTTTCGCTCGAAGCCTCGTTCCAGCAGGATGAGGTCGGCCTGGAGCACCAGGTGCCGATGCCGCAGGACGTTCCGGGGCCGGACACATTGCTGTCGCAACGCGAATTGCTGGGCAAATTCGGCGAGGCGGTGCCCGATGGGATCAAACGCTACTGGGAGCGCGACCGGCCGATCGAGATGAAGCCGGTGATGCTGAAGCATTACACCAGCCGCGAAAAGCTGGAGCCAAAGCAGAACATCTGGATCCGCACCACCGGTCCGGTGCCGGCGGACCACGCCATCCAGGCAGCGGTGCTCGCCTATCTCTCCGACATGACGCTGCTCGACACATCGACCTTCGCGCATGGCCGCGCCATTTTCGATCGCGATATCCAGGCGGCGAGCCTCGACCACGCCATGTGGTTCCACCGCAGCCATGCGCTCGACGACTGGATGCTCTACACGCAGGACAGCCCGTCGACGCAGGGCTCGCGCGGCTTTACACGCGGCTCGCTGTTTGCCCGCGACGGTACGCTGATTGCCTCGGTTGCGCAGGAAGGGCTGATCCGGCTCAAGCGATCGCCTGCAGAGTAGGCATTTTTCAAAATTTGCCTAATTTTTAAGCAGGCGTATCGCCGCAGCTGTGGGCAGGTTGCGTCGGTGCACCCCCTAATCTCTTTGTTTACAGTGGGTTAACACCCTGCTTCGGCACTTGGCACGGAGCTTGAATCCTTGTGGGCACTCTCCGGCTCTTTGGGATCGGTGAAGGTGTACAAACGCGGGGGACCGCAACAGCAAAGGGTGAAACCTTATGAAAATCGTGATGGCAATCATCAAGCCGTTCAAGCTCGACGAGGTACGCGAAGCGCTCACCGCCGTCGGCATCCAGGGCCTGACCGTCACCGAAGTCAAAGGCTACGGGCGTCAGAAAGGGCATACGGAGATCTATCGCGGGGCGGAATACGCGGTCAGCTTCCTGCCGAAGATCAAGATCGAAGTCGCGGTCAGTGCCGACATGGTCGACAAGGCCGTCGAAGCCATCACCGCAGCCGCCAAGACCGGCCAGATCGGCGACGGCAAGATCTTCGTTTTCGGCATCGATCAGGCGGTGCGCATCCGCACCGGCGAAACAGACACCGACGCGCTCTGAGCGGCGATCACGTATTCCAATGGAGAGTTCAATGAATATTCCTTCCACCTTGAAGACGACGGGACGAGCTGCCCTTTTGGGTTCGCTTGCTCTCGCAGCATTGGGCACGGTCGCCGCCTTCGCACAGGAAGCGGCACCGGCCGCAGCCGCGGCCGCGCCGGCTGCTGCCCCGACCCCGGTGCTCGACACCGGCAACACCGCCTGGATGCTGACCTCGACGGCGCTGGTGCTGATGATGACCATTCCGGGCCTTGCGCTGTTCTACGGCGGCATGGTGCGCAAGAAGAACGTGCTCGCCACCGTCATGCAGAGCTTCGCCATCACCTGCCTGGTGACGGTGCTGTGGTTCATGTTCGGCTATTCGCTGGCCTTCTCGGACGGCGGCGGCGTGAACAGCTATATCGGCGGCACCTCGAAGTTCTTCCATCACGGCATCACCACGGCCTCGCTGTGGCTGCCGGGCGTCGCCAACATTCCTGAATTCGTGTTCTCGATGTTCCAGATGACGTTCGCCATCATCACGCCGGCGCTCATTGCCGGCGCCTTCGCCGAACGCATGAAGTTCTCGGCGCTGCTGATCTTCATGGCGTTGTGGCTGCTGGTCGTCTACGTGCCGATCGCGCATTGGGTCTGGGGTGGCGGCTTCCTCGGATCGGCGGGCGTGCTCGACTTTGCCGGCGGTACGGTCGTTCACATCAATGCCGGTGTCGCCGGTCTGGTCTGTGCGCTGGTTCTCGGCAAGCGCGAAGGCTATGGCACCACCAACATGGCGCCGCATAACCTGGTCTATTCGGTGATCGGCGCTTCGCTGCTGTGGGTTGGCTGGTTCGGCTTCAACGCCGGTTCGGAACTGGCAGCCGACGGTCTTGCCGGCGCTGCCATGCTCAACACCCAGGTTGCCACCGCGGCGGCGGCACTGGCCTGGATGTTCGCCGAATGGATCGTCGCCAAGAAGCCTTCCGTGCTCGGCATCATCTCGGGTGCGGTTGCCGGCCTGGTCGCGGTGACGCCGGCTTCCGGCTTCGTCAACCCGACCGGTGCCTTCATCGTCGGCATCGTCGCAGGCGTCGTCTGCTACCTCTCGGCGGTCAAGGTCAAGCACATGTTCGGCTATGACGACTCGCTCGACGCCTTCGGCGTGCATGGCGTCGGCGGTGTGGTAGGCGCTCTGCTCACCGGCGTGCTCGCCGACCCGGCGATCAACAGCCTCGGCGCAGGTGCTTCGCTCGGCAAGCAGATCTACGGCGTTGCCGTCACTATCGTGTGGACCGGCATTGCCACCTTCGTGCTCCTCTACATCGTCAAGGCGCTTGTCGGCCTGCGCCCGACGACCCAGGAAGAGGTCGAAGGCCTCGACATCTCCCAGCATGGCGAAGTGGTGCCGTAAGGCCAGCTTAGCCAAGGGGCCGGCGGAACCCTCCTCCCGCCGGCCCCATATCTCCACGCAATTCCGAATGGAAAGCGCTGCACAGTTCTCCTGGAATTGCTTTGAAAGATCCCGTCGTGATGCTCCCGAAAGGAGTTCACGCATTGAGGCCCGGATCGCATCCGGGCCTCTTTTTTTGGCAAGCCATTCCGGCAATGCCCGGCTTCACGCAATCACGTTCGCGTGATCATGTTTTTTGAGGAAACAACGACCGCTCTGGTTCCGAACCGTGGGGACGATCGTCGTTCTGACGCTCGTGCCAAACAACAGGGAAGGAAACCATCTCATGAACCTCAAGAACATCTGTCTCGGAGCGCTTGCTCTTTCCATGATCGGCGGCGTGGCGTTTGCCGGTGCTCTGGACGAGCCCGACAACATGGCGCCGTTCTTCACGGATTCCGGCATGAAAACCATGAAGCCGATGGCGGACTTCAAGACAGCTTTCATGGCCATGCCGATGGAAAAGCAGGAAGCGATGAAGAAGGAATGCCAGGATGCGGCGATGAGCAAGCCGCATGCGGAATTCTGCGCCAATGTGCAGGCGCTCGGCGGCGCCAACTGATTTGCCGCGATCGGGCCGAGACCCGATCTCTGTTCAGACGACCAATGGCGGGCCGGCAGCCCGCCATTGTTTCGTTCGATGGAGCTCCATCGGTCCGTCGTCCAACATTGCCTCATACGCCTCAACCGGCGGTAATGAGGTTTGAGCGTCTCAACCTCTTATAGTTAATGCGCCCTTAACCTTCCCACCGATAGTCTGAGACCCGAATCTGCCGGAGTGCGCCACGCACCCGGCGAGTCCACGACAGACGGGGAAGAGCATGCGTTCAGGGGCTTCAGCACCGCTCGCGCTGGCCGATACGGGGCACGGCATCCAGGCGTTCGCGCGGCGTCAGGTGGGGCGGCTGGTTGGCGTCGGCCTGTTCGCGCTGGCCGCCTTTGGCGTTGCCAGCCTTGCCACCTGGAATGTCGCCGATCCGAGTTTTTCCCACGCGACGAACAACACCGTCACCAACGCCATGGGCTATGCGGGTGCCGTGTTCTCCGACCTCGCCATGCAGTTCTTCGGCCTCGCCGCCGTCGCCGCCCTGGTTCCGACGGTCATCTGGGGCTTCCTGCTGTTTTCCGCGCGCGGCGTCGACAGGCTGCCCAAGCGCGGGTTGTCCTGGTTCGGCTTCGCGCTGCTGGCCGCTGCGATGGTCGGCTGCGTGGTGCCGCCCAAGACCTGGCCGCTGCCCACCGGCCTCGGCGGCGTGTTCGGCGACATGGTGCTGAAGATCCCCGGTGTCGTCATCGGCGGCTATCCGACCGGGCTGATCGCCAGCATCATCGCCATCCTGCTTTCGGCGCCCGCACTGTGGCTCTTTGCCCATGGCTCGGCGCTGATCGGACGCAAGAACGGCTTTGCGGTGATGGAGGACGAGCCCGCCGTCGATCCGCGCGAGGACGACCTTTTGTTCGACAATGACGAGGACGAAGGCGACGAGGGCATCCTGGCGCTCGGCGCCATCACCCATTGGTGGCTGTCGCTGCGCGCGTGGATGCACCGCCGCGCCGTGCGCCGCAGGCAAGAGCGGGACGAGTACGAGCCGGAGATGGAGCAGCGCTCCACCGCCTGGCGCCGCGCGGCCGAACGGGTCGAATCGGCCGAGTTCGCCGAGCAGCGGATGAGCCAGGATGGCCGCGCCCGCGTCGAGCCGGAATTCTTCGCCGCCATGGTCAATGACCGCAGCGCCTCGCTCGACCCCGACGATGCCGATATCTTCGACGACCGCTTCGACAATGCGGGCGAGGATGCCGATTTCGACGATGAGCCTGTCGTGCAACGCCGCGGCGCGCCGACCGCCAAGGTACAGCCGTTCCGTTCCGATGCCGCCACGCGCGTCGAGGCGCCGGCGGCGCGCCCCGTGCCAGGCGCCCGTGTGCAGCGCGAGGCGCAGACATCGCTGATCGGCTCTGAAAAATTTGAAATGCCGTCGCTGCACTTCCTCTCCGAGCCGAAGAACGTGGTGCGCGACGCCAGCCTGTCCAAGGACGCGCTGGAACAGAATGCGCGCCTGCTCGAAGGCGTGCTGGAGGATTTCGGCGTCAAGGGCGAGATCATCGCCGTCCGTCCGGGTCCGGTCGTCACGCTCTATGAGCTCGAACCGGCGCCCGGCATCAAATCGTCGCGCGTCATCGGCCTGTCCGACGACATCGCCCGCTCGATGAGCGCCATCGCCTGCCGCGTCGCGGTGGTGCCCGGCCGCAACGCCATCGGCATCGAACTGCCGAACGCCAAGCGCGAAACCGTCTATCTCAGGGAGATCCTGGCCAGCCGCGATTTCGAGACGACGAAGGCCAAGCTGGCACTGGCGCTGGGCAAGACCATCAATGGCGAGGCGGTCATCGTCGACATCGCCAAGATGCCGCACGTGCTGGTCGCCGGCACCACCGGCTCGGGCAAGTCGGTCGCCATCAACACCATGATCCTGTCGCTGCTCTACCGGCTGACGCCGCAGGATTGCCGGCTGATCATGATCGATCCGAAGATGCTGGAACTCTCGGTCTATGACGGCATCCCGCATCTGCTGACGCCCGTCGTCACCGATCCGAAGAAGGCGGTGGTGGCGCTGAAATGGACCGTGCGCGAGATGGAGGACCGCTACCGCAAGATGTCCAAGGTCGGCGTGCGCAACATCGACGGCTTCAACGCCCGCGTCAGCCAGGCGGACAAGAAGGGTGAGAAGATCTCGCGCACCGTTCAGACCGGCTTCGACCGCCAGACCGGCGAGGCGATCTACGAGACCGAGAACCTCGATCTCGAGCCGATGCCCTATATCGTCGTCATCATCGACGAGATGGCCGACCTGATGATGGTCGCCGGCAAGGACATCGAAGGTGCCGTGCAGCGCCTGGCTCAGATGGCGCGCGCCGCCGGCATCCATGTCATCATGGCAACGCAGCGGCCGTCGGTCGACGTCATCACCGGCACCATCAAGGCCAATTTCCCGACCCGCATCTCCTTCCAGGTGACGTCGAAGATCGACAGCCGCACCATTCTGGGCGAGCAGGGCGCCGAGCAGCTGCTCGGCATGGGCGACATGCTCTACATGGCCGGCGGCGGCCGTATCCAGCGCGTGCACGGCCCGTTCGTCGCCGATGAAGAGGTCGAGAAGATCGTCGCGCATCTGAAGCTGCAGGGCGTGCCGGAGTATCTCGACGCCATCACCGAGGATGATGGCGAGGATGACGACGAGCCGTCAGGCAAGGGTGGAGCGAGCGGCGGTGGCGGCAACAGCAATTTCGAGGATTCCGACGATCCTTACGATCAGGCGGTCTCCGTGGTGCTGCGCGATGGCAAGGCCTCGACCAGCTATATCCAGCGCCGGCTGGGCATCGGCTACAACCGCGCTGCCTCGATCATCGAGAAGATGGAGAAGGAAGGTATCGTCGGCCCGGCCAACCATGCCGGCAAGCGCGAGATCCTGGTGCCGACCGAAGAGGACAAGTTCTGACCAGAAAGCCTGACCCTTGCGACATCCCTGTCCGGCAACCTTGAACCTTTCAAGGCGTTGAAGCGACCAAGGGACGCCCGACCCGCCAAATTTCAGCCCAACTGGGGGTCCAAGCACAGAACAACTCAGGAATCAGACGAGAGTGACCGATATGAAAAACGATCTTTCAGCGCTCAGCACATTTGCTCCCTCCCGGCGTCAGTTGCTGGGCCTCGGCCTGGCGTTTGCAGGGGCGGCAGCCTTCAACGCGGTGCCCGGCTTCCAGGTGCTGGCCTCGGCGCAGGCGGCTGTGCCGGCCGCTGCGCAGAAGATCGCCGACCACTTTTCCTCGGTCAAATCGATGAGCGGCGAATTCGTGCAGTTCGGCCCCAAGGGCGAGCAGACCGGCGGCAAGTTCTTCCTCGAACGGCCGGGCAAGATCCGCTTCAACTACGACGGCTCTTCGAACTTCCGGGTGATTTCAGACGGCCAGTCGGTGGTCATCCTGAACAAGAGGCTCAACACGTCCGATCTCTATCCGCTGTCGAAGACACCCTTGAAGCTGCTGCTCGACAACAGGATCGACCTCTCCGGCGACCGCGTCAAAAGCGTCAAGCAGGAGGACGACCTCACAACCATCCAGCTCGCCGACAAATCGGTGTTCGGCAATTCGAAGATCACCATGATGTTCGATCCGAAAACCTTCGACTTGCGGCAGTGGACGATCACCGACGCGCAGGGCAAGGATACGACGGTGATGATCTTCAACACCAAGGAAGGCGTCAGCTTCGCGCCGGATACTTTCGCCATCGACTACACGGCGAACCGCGAGCTCAACACCAACAAGGCGCGCTAGCTTCAAACGCTCCAATAGCTGTGGAAAGCACCGGGCCGCGCCTCGTCGGGCGTTGCCCGGCTTGTCTTTGCGGTCCGCGGCTGGCAATTTCCCGGACCGACTCCGTCAAAAGGCGTCTTCCCCGCCGGGACCCATCGGTTCTGGCCGTTGCACGCTGTCCTGGATTGCCAAATGCCCTTCTCCATCGCCACCTGGAACATCAACTCCGTTCGCCTTCGCATGCCGATCGTCGAGCGCCTGCTCGTCGAGCATGCGCCCGACGTGCTGTGCCTGCAGGAAACCAAGGTTCCCGACGAACTGTTCCCCGAGAAGGCTTTCCGCAAGCTCGGCTACGAGCACATCGCCTTCCATGGCCAGAAGGGCTACCACGGCGTAGCAACCGTGGCGCGGCGGCCGATCGAATTGGTCGAAAAGCGACGCTTTTGCGAAATCGAGGACAGCCGGCACCTCTCGGTGACGGTGCGGGCCGGCGGCAAGGCGATCCTGCTGCATAATTTCTACGTCCCGGCGGGCGGCGACGAACCGGATCCCGTCATCAACAGGAAGTTCAAGCACAAGCTCGATTTCGTTGCCGAGATGAATGCCATCCGGGCAGAACATGACGAGGTGTCCGGCTCGGTGCTGGTCGGCGACCTCAACATCGCCCCGCTCGAACATGACGTCTGGTCGCACAAGCAATTGCTCAACGTGGTCAGCCACACGCCGGTCGAGACGGAAAATTTCGAGGCGATGCGTCGCGCCGGCAACTGGGTCGACCTGATGCGGCTCAACGTGCCGGATGAGCAGAAGCTCTACACCTGGTGGAGCTATCGCGCGCAGGATTGGGAGCTGTCCAATCGCGGCCGCCGCCTCGACCACGTCTGGTCGTCGCCGAACCTTGTGCCCAGCTTTTCCGGCTACGAGATCCTGCGTCTGGCGCGCGGCTGGGAGCGCCCGTCGGACCATGTGCCTGTCATCGCGCGGTTCGATCTGGACTAGTCTGGTCGAAAATGCCCGCGTGCGGCAGTCAGTCTGTAGAGTTGGGACCGGCTGGATCCACCCACGGACGGCCCAATCGTGTCACCATCGCCGCGTACCCAACGGCACCTGCCGCCCAAAGGAAGATGCCAAGCTCTTTGACGACGTCCTCGGCGATGGCGGCCGCAGAACCGGGGGTAGGAAAC
>NZ_RZRP01000020.1:0-21313 GCF_003997795.1 Mesorhizobium sp. M7A.F.Ca.US.005.03.2.1
CAGCGCGTAGGACTGGAACA
Source organism: Mesorhizobium sp. M7A.F.Ca.US.005.03.2.1 (assembly GCF_003997795.1). Lineage (NCBI taxonomy): Bacteria > Pseudomonadati > Pseudomonadota > Alphaproteobacteria > Hyphomicrobiales > Phyllobacteriaceae > Mesorhizobium > Mesorhizobium sp. M7A.F.Ca.US.005.03.2.1. The sequence goes on from NZ_RZRP01000020.1 coordinate 21, forward strand.
CCATGGCGATGCCGCGGTCGGCCGCCTCGACATCATTGACCACCTTGCCGCCGATGGCGATCTCGCCGCCGCTGATGTCCTCGAGCCCGGCGATCATCCTGAGCAGCGTCGATTTTCCGCAGCCGGAGGGGCCGACGAAGACGACGAACTCGCCGTCCTTGATGTCCATGCTGGCGCCATGGACGACCTCGAAGACGCCGAAGCGCTTGACGACATTGGTGAGCGTGACCGTTGCCATGCTGCCCCTTACTTGACCGCGCCGGCGGCAATGCCGGCGATGAAATGGCGCTGCAGCAGCACGAAGACGACCAGCATCGGCACCGTCAGCATTACAGCGCCCGCCATGATGCCGCCCCATGACACCTTGGTGAGGCCGATCAGCGTGCCGAGCGCCACCGGCGCCGTCATCGAACCGGGCTGGCTGTTGATCAAAAGCGGCCACAGATAATTGTTCCAGGAGGCGAGGAACAGGATGATGGCGAGTGCGGCCAGCATCGGCCGCGCCAAAGGCAGCGCGACAAAGAGGAAGATGCGCCACTCCTTCACGCCCTCGACGCGCGCCGCATCGAAGAGGTCGTCCGGCATCATCGAAAAACTCTGCCGCATGAACAGCACGCCGAGCGAATTGAACAGCGGCGGAACGATCAGCGCCACCCAGGTGTTGGCGAGCTTGAAGTCGCGCGCCACCATGATGAACTGCGGGATCAGCACGACCGCATAGGGCAGCGTTATGGTGCCCAGTATGATGGCGACAACCGCGCCCTTGCCGAAGAACTGGTAGCGGGCCAGCGCCCAGCCGGCCATCGACGTCAGCAGCACCGACAGGATGGTGTAGGTCACCGCCACCGAGACCGAAATGCCGATGGCGCCGACGAAGTTCGTGTCACGCTGCAGATTGTTGAAATTGTCGATGAAATTGCCGTGCGGCAAAAGCTCGATGCCGGGGCTGAAGATGCCGTTGTCGGGCATGGTCGAGAACACCACCATCATCCACAGCGGAAACAGCCAGATCAGCGCCAGCGGCGTCAGGAACAGATGCAGAGCGATGCTGCGTCCCAGCCTGGCGGAGGAGCGCGAACTCATTTCGGTTCCCTCGTCAGCCACAGCTGCGCCAGCGTGATGGCGATCGCCAGCCCGGCCATGGTGTAGGCGACGGCCGAGGCGTAGCCGAAGTTGAGCGACCGAAAGCCCTGGCGGTAAAGCAGCAGGCCAAGCGTCTCCGTGCCGCCGCCCGGCCCGCCGCGCTCGGTGATCAGGAAGGGCTCGGTGAACAGCTGCATGGTGCCGATGATCGACAGCACGAGACAGAACACGATGACCGGCTTCAGCAGCGGCAGGGTGATATAGAAGAACTGCTTGAGCTTGCTGACGCGGTCGAGCGTCGCCGCCTCGTAGACGTCTTCGGGAATGGACTGCATGCCGGCGAGCAGGATGATGGCGTTGTAACCGGCCCAGCGCCAGGTCACCGCGATCATGATCAGCGCCATCGCCGGCGTGACGTTGGAGAACCAGTCGATCTTGGGCAGGCCGACGCTGTTCAGGAGCTTGTTGATGATGCCGAAATCGAGGTTGAACATCAGCCGGAACACCGCCGAATAGGCAACCTCGCCGACCACGACCGGGGCGAAGAAGGCGAAGCGGTAGAGGCCACGCGCCTTCAAGAGCGGCGAGTTCAAAAGCACCGCCATGACGAGCGCCAGCGAGATCATCACCGGCACCTGGATGACCAGGATGAGCAGCGTGTTCTTCAGGGCGTTGAAGAAGGCCGGATCGCCGATCAACCGGCCCCAGTTGAAGCTCGGCGCGAACCGCCACGGCACGGTGCGCGTCGCCTGGAAGGAGATCATGAAGGAGCTGATGATCGGCCACACCCAGAAGATCGCGAAGATCAGCAGATAGGGCGTGAGGAAGCGATAGGCCGTGGCGTTACGATTGCGCATCTTGCTCCTCCTTCTACCGCTTGTTGTTTCACGCCGTCGCCTGGGTCTTCCCTTCTCCCCTTGTGGGAGAAGGTGTCGCCGAAGGCGACGGATGAGGGGGTGTTCCAGGGAATGCCAACGTCTCACTCCGCTGGAGCACCCGTCATCCGTCTCGGCGCTATCGCGCCGATCCACCTTCTCCCACAAGGGGAGAAGGAGAAGCGGCAATCAAGATTTGACGGGCAGTCCGGTCGCCGCCGCGATCTGGCTTGCGGCATCGTCGAGCGCCGCCTTGGCGTCAGGATAGCCGCCGGCCAGATACTTGGTCTGCACGGCGCGGACGATGATTTCGGCGTCGCTCTGGAACTGCGTGCCGCGGCTCGGAACAACCTTCGGCAAGGTGCCGAGAATGTCCTTCCATACCGCCTGGCCGCCCCAGTAAGACAGGACTTGCGCGACATAGGGATCGTCGAGCGCCGAGACCAGGGACGGTACCAGGCCGAACTCCTTCAGCATCGTGATCTGGCCTTCATTGGTTCCGAGCGTGTATTTCAGATAGGCGTAGGCAGCCTCCTTGTTCTTGGAAGCCGAGGTGATGGCCAGCGAGGACCCGCCGAGATTGGCGGCGCGCGGCCCGTCGGCGGTGAGGCTCGGCATCAGATAGACGCCCCATTTGCCGTTTTCGCCGGCAGATTCGGTGCGAATGGTGCCCTCATACCAGCCGCCATAGATCTGGGTGGCGACGGTGCCGGCGGTGTTGTTGGTGATCTTGGTGCCCCAGTCGGCCGACGAGATGATGCCGGCGTCCTTCATCTCCTTGACCTTGGTCATGGCATCGATGCATTTGGGCTGGTTGACCGTGATCGACTGTCCGTCCTCGGAGAAATAGGCGCAGCCCTGTTCGTTGGAGATCATGCGGAACAATTCCGAGTCGCCGTTGAAATCGGCATTGGTCATCGAGACGCCAGGATTGGCGGCCTGGATTTTCTTGCCGGCGGCGATGAAATCGTCCCAGGTCTTGATCGAAGCCGGATCGACGCCGGCCTTTTCGTAGAAGTCGCGGCGATAAAAGGCGGCCACCGGGCCGGAATCCCACGGCATCGCGTAGGCCTTATCGCCCACTTCCAACTCGGTGCGCTTGAAATCGGGGAATTTTTTCTGGTCGTCGGCTGTGTAACCGAGCGTATGCAGGTCGACGAAGCAGTCGGGGAACTGGCTCCAGTAATTCTCGGCCTCGCCGTTCTCGATGGTGACGACATCAGGCAGCCCGACGCCGCCGGCGGCGCAGCCGGCGATCGACTTGTCGTAAGTCGGCTGGTTGCCGAGATCCTGGACCGTGACCTTGACGTCGGGAAATTGCTTGTTGAAGCCGGCAATGGTCGCTTTCAGCGATGAAGCCGCGACATTCCAGCTCCAGATGGTGATTTCGCCGGATTGCGCGAAGGCCGGGGCTGAGCCCAGGGCAAGCGCGAGCGCGGCGCAGGTCATTGTGATGCGCATTGAAATCCTCCCATTTCATTTGCTCTCTCACTGTGAGCGTGGCTAGACTATGCACCGGGCAAGGCCTGTCGCCGTCAAAGGGAATATGAAATTGGCGGAAAGTAAGATGCCTGAACGGCCGTTCTACCAGCCTGGGGCCAGCAGCGTGGAAGGCCTGCCGCTGCTCCTGCAGATGTTTCACACCAATCCGTTGGTGATGCTCAAGCCGCATTGGCACGCCCAGGTCGAGGTTAATTTCATCGTGCGCGGCAGCGTGCATTACCGCATGAACGACCACGAGATTTCGCTTTCGGCCGGCGAGATGTGCCTGTTCTGGGGTGGCCTGCCGCACCAGATGGACGATTTGTCCGACGACGCCATCTATGCCGGAGCGCATCTGCCGCTGGTGCATTTCTTCCGGCTGCACCTGCCCACGGACATAAGGCACCGGCTGATGACGGGCGCAACACTGGTGACATCAGCCACCGACCAGTCCGACAACCATAATTTCGAGCGCTGGAACCGCTACGCCCGGTCCGGCGACCAGGCCAAGGCCGAACATGCCGTCAACGAATTGCTGCTGCGGCTGGAGCGAGTGCGGTTCGAGCCCTATCGGCTGGTATCCGCAACTCCGACCGACCAGGAAACAGGCAGCCCCTTTGACCAGCAATCGTCGCGGAATGTCGGACGCATGTGCGATTTCATCGCCGAAAACTTCCTCTATGACATCGATTGCGTGAACATCGCCGCGGCCGCCGACATCCATCCCAAATACGCCATGAGCCTGTTCAAGAAATCCACCGGCATGACGCTCAACGAGTATGTGAACCTGTTGCGGCTGAGCTATGCGCAGGCGCTTTTGATGCATCAGGACGCCAATGTGCTGCGCGTCGCCATGGATTCGGGTTTCGGCTCGCTCAGCGCCTTCAACAAGTCGTTCCGCAAGCTCGCCGGCATGTCGCCTTCCGATTTTCGCCGCGGCGTGACCGGCGCCAGATAGGCGATGGCGACTTGCGGGCGCCCAGTGCCGCGAGCATTGCTGCACCTCGACCGCCGGCTAAAAGACATGTCACGGCGTTTCAGCCTGCAATAGCGGCACGGACAAGAATGGCGAAGGCCGGATAGTGCCATGCCGTGCGCCATTCCGGCCCGCAAGCGGCATGGAAACCGGGGCGCCGCACGGCATCGCTTTTCCTGCCTGAAATTGCCACCTAGGCGCTGGACAGGCCGAATTCCCGTGCTATAACCCACGCGCTTTCAAGGGGCGCCCACGGCGCCTCGATGAATTCCGGCCTGCGAGTTTTCGTTTGCCGGAACAGGCCCAGATAGCTCAGTTGGTAGAGCAGCGGACTGAAAATCCGCGTGTCGGTGGTTCGAATCCGCCTCTGGGCACCATCACCCTCGCAAGGTGTTGACACAGCTGAAAAACCAGCAAAACTAACTGCTTAGGGCTACCCGAGTGCTACACACAGGTGTTACACATGGTCCTAGCTATGAGCCGTCCAACAAAACATCGTAAGACCGGCGTTTACTGGTTCCGAAAGCGGATGCCAGCCGATATCGCCTTGTTGACCGGCCGCCGAGAAGTCAACAAGACGCTCGGAACGAAGGACCCCGAAGAGGCAAAGCGAAAATTCGCGGAAGTCCTTGCGGAGTACGAACGTGAGTGGGCGCAGCTTCGGCTAGGAAACGGCTCGGTCAATGGAAGCAGCTGGGGTGGTCCTGCCCCTGCTGGTGCAGATTCCCTCACACCGCGCCTCATTACGGACCGTGAGGCGCATCTTCTTGCCACGGCGGTGCACGATGAGTGGCTTGCGAAATTCTACGACAATCCGAGTGAACAGCTCCACTGGCACACCGACCTGTACGAGGGCATGTGGGAAAAGTATCCGTTGCCATCAACTGATCCAGTCGCTGGAGTGGAAGGCATCGCTGATCCCATCCCGGGGACAATGCCAATTGAGAATGTCTTTTGGAAATCGATGAGGGCCAGATGCATTAGCAGGGCTGAGGCCATCCTAGCTGACAATGGCTACAGCGATGATCCTTGGAGCATTCACAAGACAGCACGAGCTGTTGGGGCTGCTCTGCAGCGAGCTAGCTTGACGCTACAAAGGCTCGAACGCGGGGAGTTTGAGCTAGGAGAGCAGCCCGGGCGCCTTCCTCGTTCGGCAAATACTCAGGCAGCAGACGGTCAGTCCTACAAGGCGACGGCTGGGAACTCCGACGCAGCGACGTTGACCGGCCTCGTTGACGGTTGGTGGAAGGAGAGCAAGGCAGCAGGCAGAAAACCGAGCACCTATGAAAGCTATAGAGACGCCTTTGCCTATCTTGCTCGTTTCTTGAAACACAACGACGCATCGACGGTCACGGCTAAGGATGTCATTGCCTTCAAAGATCACCGACTGAGCACACCCTCGCCGAAAACTGGAAAGATGATTTCCGCCAAAACGGTTAAGGATAGCAATCTGTCGGCTCTGAAAGTCGTCTTCGGCTGGGGGGTCGCCAACGGACTTGTCGCTCATAACCCGGCTGTCGGTGTGACCTTGAAGGTCGGAAAGCCTGCTCGCCATAGATCGAAGGGCTTTTCTGATGAAGAGGCGAAGACGATCCTTTCTGGCGCGCTATCTCATCAGCGAGGGCAGGAAAATCCGAAGACATTTGCGGCGAAGCGTTGGGTACCATGGTTGTGTGCATTCACAGGAGCTCGCGTAGGCGAATTGGCCCAGTTGCGGAAGCAGGATGTATCCCTGCGCGGCGACTTCTGGGTCATTCGCATCACCCCTGAGGCCGGAACAGTTAAGACTAATGAAGCCCGCGAGGTACCTCTCCATCAGCAGGTGATAGACCTTGGATTCCCTGCTTTTGTACAAGAGGCTACAAGCGGCCACCTCTTCTTGAACGTCGATTCGTCTGAAAACGTCCGAGGGGCTCTGCGAGGCTTGAAGAACCGGCTCGCCGAGTTTGGGCGGACCTTCGTGCCAGACCCAAATGTGGCGCCGAACCACGGCTGGCGGCACCGCTTCAAAACAATTGGCATGGAAGCCGGTATTCCTCCGCGCATCCTCGACGCAATCCAAGGTCAGGCAGCTCGGACGGTTGCCGACACTTACGGCGAGGTCACACTCAAAACGATGGCCGAGCAGCTTGCCAAGCTACCCTTCTATTCACTTGTTGACGCAAATCAGAATTTAGCGTCGCGGCCACAGTGATAAGCCATTTTCTTTCTGGTGTAGTTTGACGCGCGTTCGCTCCCCTTGTGGGCACTTCCAGCAGCTTTGCGCATTCCGTCGGCGGTGTGACGGGACCAAGCAATTGCAATTTACCTTGTAGCCACCCTTGCGAATAACCAAGTGACTGCCTATTTCCCCAACTAGACGAATGGCAGCAGCCATCGGCCGAGCGCCGAGTTCTCCTTTGGAGAGCCAAGAAGCTCACGGACTTCGCCGCAGATTTTGCGGTTCAGCTCGGCCAAATCACCACAGATCAATCTGGGGTCGGTGCTGCTGGATTCGTTGTTTTTCCATCTCCATCGATCCCGCTTTTTGCGGAGTAGAAAAATGCCTTGCGATCTAGCTTGTGCAATCTTGGACGCTGTCGCGTTGTCCAAGGAATTTACGGTCGTGAACGCCGGAGGTGCGCAATGAGCGCCAAAGGAAATTCACCAGAACGGAAGCTACCGGTTGCGCTCGAATCAAAAGATAGGTGCCCACCAATCGAAGACTTGCTGAACAACCAAGGTGCCATCAACGGCGCATTGGACACCCTAAGCAACAGCCTCGCTACTCTAGCAACGCAGTATCGCCAGCATTATCGCGAATACCTCGCCGATGGCTATTATTTGGCGTCGGTCATGCGCAAAGATCCCGACACTTGGAGCGATTTCTGTCATAGGCTCGATTGGAACGATGTCGCCGATCGACCCAAAATCAATGAGCCCGAGAGGGCTCTGGAGTACGTGCTTCGCATAGTCTGCGGCCTTGGAAGCAGAACCGGACGACAAAAGGCTTCAAAGCTGAAGTTTGCGCTGCTTGACGCGTGGGAGGCCGAGATTCCACACAGCGAAATACCCGACTGGCTAAAGCAGCGAGGAGGCATCGAGAAGGCTTACAGGGCTAGGCGAGCACGGTTACCCGCCGCAAGGTCAAAGCCAGCCACCGCCAAAGAGCACACGGCTGGCGTGACACCTCATGTCGACGGAAGCGCTCCATATTTGGCTCTCCAGATCTTGGCGAGCGAGGAGCATCTCGCACAAATAAACAAGATCGGGCTTTCGTCTTTTGCTACGCTCTCAGTTCGGCGTTCAGATGGCGATCCCTCCAAATTCGAGATCAGCCTCGTTAAAAAGGGCGGCCCGTATCTTCGCTGGGTCGGGCCTCTGGGGTCAGTTGTAGCACCAAAAAACGTGACAGCACCCACCAACGTGCCAACGCCCATTAGACACTGAAAACGCCGTACCCCACCACCACCTCAATCGTCGAGTGCACAAACCCGTCTTGTGACGCACCATGTGCACTCGACATCACCCCCCATCATGAGATCCATCATGGCTTCCGAACCCATCGTGAAATGGAAGACTTTCGTATCCGCCCATCAACAATTCGACGAAAAAGTGAAGAGATATGCGCTCGGCAAACGAGGGCGTGAGGGCGAGTTCGCTTTGGACGAAGCTATGAGGGAAAACCTCGCAGATCGTTCATCGCTGTCGCTTAAAGCGACAAATTGCCGGGCCAGAATCGAATTCTGCCGTGCCGCCCGCAACGTCATGAAGGCCACAACTAAGCCAATGCCTGAAAGGCCAGCCTACTTTCTGACGCTATCGCCGATCGATTTCGTAACCACCGCTGCCGAAGCAGAGACATACGACTGGTCGGTTCTCCAAGTGTGGGCGGATAAGGTGCTCAAGGGATTTTGCTACTTCGGCATCGTCGATGCAGCTCCGTATGCCAATACCCCAACAGGACGGGAGAAGGTTGTATCGTGGCATATCCACGCCATTGTGTGGGGCGCGAGCCGTGATGAAATGGAGGCGTTTAAGGACTCAGTGAATGAACGGTACGGATCGCTCTTGCCAAATCGCGAGGCAGCGCATGTCCGTGTTCGTAGTAGCTGGAAGGGCCTTCGTCAGAGCCTCATCTACATGCTGAAGGCCCCGCTCAAGACATACCGCGTCTACGCCATCAAAAGCTCCGACAAGCGGCCCACCGGGGAATACCAACAAAAGAAAGATTGGCATAGGTCGGGTGAAGCTGCTGCCGTTTGCCGGTTTATGCACGGCGCGGAGATCGACAAGCTATGCGTCGCCGGACTAGGCGGTCGGGAAGTTTTGGAGCGCACTACGGCTCGGTCCATTTCGACCATCGTTCGGCAGGACGTTGACCGGCTTCATGCCTTGATCCGGGCCGTTGCCTGAGACCGTTTCTTATCCAACTTGGACGCTGCTATGGCGCGAGGAGCCACTTTGGGAACAGTTCGGCGCCAAGTCTCGGAACTCTGAGCAGCAGTCAGCTGCCGTCCTCAAAACGCTTGAGCTTCTCCAGCACGAAATCATTGGGCCGAACCAAAAAGGGAATTTCGTTTGCAGTAGCGCGTCCTTTGAGGACCTCAGCGAAAGCGGTGGCTTGTGCAATTTGCTCACCATCACACGCATCGCGGGGAAGCACGGTACGGCAATCAAAGAATGAACTGGCGAGATCACCTTGGCCTCCTACTTTCGTCGACCCGGTTGCAATCAGATCATCGTTGAGGGCAATGTTGATCTCGGCTTTCCGTAGCCGTGTCTCGGTGGCGGCGAATAGGCCAGCTTTCCCACACACCCTTAGGAATCCGATACCATCTTTGATCTCAACGTCATCACGCGCGCGTTCACGAAGGCGACCTAAGGCATGGGCGGAAGCGTGTGCGACAAGGACCCCAAGCCTGACATCGGTGCCGGACCGCCCAATCTTGAGATAATGACACTGAATGGTGACGCCGGTTTCTAGGCCGGTGAGTGCTTCCATTGGATGGTCGTCGGCTAGCAGCGTGGTAAACATAATTTCGCAGGCTCTTTTGCCAGCAAAGAGGGTGATGTCGACAAAAGCTCCCTTGTCGGCTTCGGGTATGGACTTGAGGCGGTCTCCTACAGCTTGCAGCAAGGCCACACGTTTAACTGGAGACCCCTCTAAATTTAGACTACCGGCCAACCATTTCACTGCTGGCCACCACTCCTTTTCGTTACCATTCGAAATTGCTACGGCGCCGATTAACTCGCGTCGCTTTATCTCTCGCCCAACCTGACGAGCGAAAATGCGGCCTTCCGTTGTGATAGATTTGGCCATAGATGCCCCTAAGCCGATGCGAACAACCGCTCCCGGAGATACCACGCGACGGCGTTCAACACGTTGCCTTCCCAAAACCATTCGACGGTATAGGGTCGAGAGACCTGCCCCAAAGCGGACCAAGCGTTTTCATTGGCCGCAGAACGCGAACTGTTTGATCGTATACGTGGTCTCAGAAACCTTCGTCAGGTTTCCCGACCCGACATCGTAGAAGCGCCGGACGCACGTGTCGTACTTGTCATTGCTGGTGTCCATCCAATCCGCTTGCAGGAGAGTGCTGTCGATACCGTAGCGGAGTTGAAGCTGATAGTTGTCCTCGCCGCCGAGTGGAAAATCGACCACCCTGCCATCACGGCCATCGATCAGAAACGCGAAAATGCACGACGTGCCACAGCCAATTTCGATCATTGTAAAGTGGCCGCCGTAGTTCGGGCCGGACTTCATACCGTTCCGAATCCTCGTCTTGAATTGGGCAGCGGAGCCCGCAAATTTTGGCAGGGCTGACTTCCCTTTGAGATACATTTTTGTGGGATAGTCGCCGAATTTGGGTTGCCGCTGCCGGTGGGACCGCGAGGAAAATGGCGGCCAATAACGCTGAAATCAGTTTCATCATGCTGCCCAAATCCCCTTACGGAACGGCAATGCCTCCGGTCACTAAACCTGTCAAGAGTTTCCTACACCCGGTTTTAACTGAGACCTCTCACTATTCCGCGTAGACTTGCGATGCTTTCGAGGGAACTACCCTGCCACCTGCTAATTACAATCGGGGAATTTTGATCTGAACGTGCCATCCAGTAGCTGGTCCATGATCCGGCAGCAGGTTTTGCACCGTGACGGCTATTGCTGTGTGTCCTGCGGCATCAGGCTCAAGTCGGCGGATGCCGACGTTCACCATTTGCTCCCTCGCTCGATGGGCGGAACCGACGAGATGTCGAACTTGGTCACGCTCTGCGACGGATGTCACGCGCGCCATCACCCAAACTTGGCTGGTGGTCTGGCAAGACGGGCGATTGAGAGATGGGCCGTGAGGCTCGCGAGATGGGTGGACCGCGAAGGAGTGGTGACCGAAGCCACAGGTAACTTCGGACCTGCTCTACGCCTGTTTGGGCTGCAGCGATTTCGTCACGGTCAGTTGCCGATCATATTGGCGGCGCTTTCGGGAAAATCCGTGTTAGTCGTCAGTCCCACAGGTTCCGGCAAAACCCTATGTTTTCAGCTTCCCGCGGTGCTTAGGCGTGGCGTCGCCCTTGTTGTTTCTCCCTTGAAGGCGCTGATGTCCGAACAGGTGTCCGACCTTCTAGCCAAGAAAATACCGGCAACGTTCATCAACAGTGATCTCAGCCGCGAAGAGAAGGAGACCCGCTTTTCTCTGCTTGGCCTCAAGGCCATAAAGCTCCTCTATGTTGCGCCGGAGCGGTTTTTTGTTCGTAGCGACGCCGAGCGCAACCAGCTTAAGCGGAGCGAACCGTCCTTTTTGATCATAGACGAGGCCCATTGCGTTGACCGCTGGGGTGAGGACTTTCGCCCCGAGTACGGGCGCTTACGCGAGGTTCGGGAAAAGCTCGGTGCTCCCCCAGTCTTGGCTTTCACAGCTACTGCTGGAAAGGAAATGCAGGACCGGATTCTCGCCTCGCTTGGCATCCCGGATGCAAAGGTGTTCGTCCGCGATGTGGATAGGCCAAACATCGCGATGTTGCGACGGCATTGCCGATCTGAACAACGGGCGCAGGAAATAGCATCCATGCTGGCGCTGCCCCAGTTGAAGGGGCAGAAGGCAATGATTTTCGTCCCTACGGTAAAAGTGGGTGACGAACTGCGGACTGCTTTGTCGGCGATGGGGTTGGACATCCCATTCTATCATTCCAAGCTGGGAACTGCATGGGAGAGGCAGGAACTCGTGAAGCGCTTCTTGGGGCAGAGCCGCCCAGTGGTCGATCAGATTGTCTGCACCAACGCCTTTGGCATGGGCCTCGACGTTCCTAACGTGCGGCTGGTGGTGCACTGGCAACAATCAGCATCTGTTGAAGACCTGTTGCAGGAGTTTGGCCGCGCTGGAAGAGATGGGAAGCCGTCGGTCTCGGTCATGTTCCACGACGGTAAAGGTCGAGGTGATACGGGACGCCTCAAATTCATGGCCGAGATGACTGTCTCGAATGCACCGGGGGATGAGCACCAAAAAGCGGTCATGCTGGAGCAGCGGACCCGGAACATCGATCAAGTGGCCGGGATGCTCCGCTCGACTTCTTGTCTTCGTAAGTCGATCCGCAACTATTTCGGCGATAGCGAGGCACGGCACAAACTGAGCCTTGCAGAGCGGATCCTTGAATGGGTTTTTGGAACACGTGCGCCGAGAACCCACCACACCGCTTGCTGCGATAGCTGCGACTCCGCAACAATCAAAAAGCACGGCGCGATAGCTTATGTTGCGCGGGTCATGGGAGCTGAATTCTCGCGTTCAGGGCGAAAATGACGATCGATTGCGCTCAGAAGACGGAACCCGGCAACTCCCGCAATACAGTATTTGGTGGAACATTGTTGATATCTTAAGCACGTCTCCACAATCGGTACTTGTCCGGCTTGGCCCGTTTTGCTAATGAGTCCGTACAAACGGGGGTTTGGATAATGTCGAAGCGCAATTTTCTGTCACCAATGGCCTTGTCGGCCACGATGATTCTCGGCGGCCAAGTTCAGGCTGCAGTCCTTGTCGAATCGGCAAATCAGCCTTCGGCCAAGCTCGCTGAAGCTGGCACTGTTCCGGCGGACCTCGGCTACGGTGAGGTGCTCGACCGCTCAAATGGTACGGACGTTATCATGGCGTACCACACCAGCCATTCGAGCCATGCTAGTCACGGGTCTCACTGCTCTGGCTACAGCTATTGTTGATGGCGGACACTTCTCGCGATAGCGAGCTCGTCCAGACTGCCCAAGTCAAGTTTGATCTGTCAGTCTTCAGCCTCGACTGTGTGAAGCGCGCAGCGTATCGGGTAACTGGAAACGCTGCGGTTGAGATCACGATCGAAGGCGGCTTCGCAGTATGCACGATCAACTTCAGTAAGGCGGCCGCGCGAGCTGCGGCCGACGCAGCGATAGAAAGGCTGCGGCTAGAGGTCTTGGATCAGGACCTGCGTAGCAGCATCGCCGCCGAAACCGCCACGGTTAGAAACGCTATACTGGCGCTGGCGTTTTCCAGATCGGGCCTACAGTCCGATGACTAAGTTTGCTCCGGCAACTGAGTTCCAACGACCGTTGGACGACACATACCAGCTCGCGTACTTCCGTTTTTCCCAGTTGGATGACGAGCGGTATATGCTGACCAACCAAGCGGGCGAATATCTGGTATTGCCGCGCGCCGTGCTGGCTTCGTTTGTCAAGCACGAGCTTCCCAGCACACACCCCGCTTACTCCCGCCTGCGCAGCAGGCAGTTCCTCTTTGATGCATCCTCCAATATCGGCAAGGAGCTGCTGGCGCTTAAGGTTCGGACCAAGGCAAAGAGGCTGGAGAACTTCACATCGCTTCATATAATGGTCGTGTCTTTGCGGTGCGAGCACTCCTGCCCTTACTGTCAGGTATCCCGTCAAAGCGAAGATCGTTCAGCCTTCGATATGTCAGAGGAGACTGCCGAGAAGGCGTTGGCGCTCATTTTCCAGTCTCCAAGTCCGGCTATCAAGATCGAGTTCCAAGGCGGCGAGCCGCTTCTGAATTTCCCGTTGATCCAACACATCGTGCATCGGGCTGAAGCGATCAACAAGGTCGCCGGGCGGTCGCTGCAATTCGTTATCACGACGAACCTCGCTGTCGTTACGGACGAAATCTTGGAGTTTTGCTGCGAGCACAGCGTCCTAATTTCTACGTCGCTTGATGGTCCGGCCATTCTTCACAATGCCAATCGACCACGCCCGGGAAAGAACAGCTATGAATTGGCTGTGGCAGGTATCCACAAGGCCAGACTGGCTCTCGGCCATGGACGCGTCAGCGCACTTATGACGACGACCAAAGCCAGCCTTCCACTGGTGCGCGAGATCATTGACGAATACGTGCGGCTAGATTTCCCCGGAATATTCCTTCGGCCGCTTTCTCCTTACGGCTTCGCGGTCAAGACGAAATCGTACGCTGCCTATGACGTGGACCACTGGCTCGACTTCTACTTCGACGGGCTGAATTACATCCTCGAACTGAATCGGAAAGGCATTCCTTTCAAGGAGTTTTACGCGGCCACCATCCTTACAAAAATGCTCACGCCTTTCGAGCCGGGATATGTGGACCTGATGAGCCCGGCAGGCATCGGTATCTCCGCCGTTGTCTATAACTATGACGCCAGCGTCTACGCATCCGACGAAGCGCGCATGTTGGCTGAGATGGGCGACAAGACATTTCTGCTCGGGAACGTCCACGAAAACACGTATGCGGAGATTTTCGGGTCTGACGCTCTCCTCGATCCTATCGAGCAGTCTTTTGCAGGCTCCGTACCGATGTGCGCCGACTGCGCTTACGAACCGTTCTGTGGCTCCGATCCGGTGTTCCACACCGCAACGCAGGGCGACTTTGTTGGCCTCAAAACGCGGTCGGGATTCTGCAATCGCAACATGTCGATCTTCAAGAGGCTGATCGACCTTATGGAGAGGGACGTTACCGCCCGAGAACTCTTTCTAAGTTGGGCGAATTAGGATGTTGCGACTGAGTGGCTTCGCTGCGTCAGCAAGCGTCGGTGATTTCTCACAGCGAGTGGCACTTAGGCTCGTGACGGGCCAAGCTGATCAAGCGCCCAACCCGGAGCATGATGCGTATCTTTTCAAGGGGCAGGCGTTACATCCTGAATGCCAGTGGGTTGTCACCTTTGAGGAGCACCGGCCGGAGGCTGAGCGACTGTTTTCAGACCGACGACTAGTCGTTCTGCCCCACGAATTCGACTACCTCAGCGAGGGAGACGTTATCCGCTTTGTCCCGGATCGGAAGGCAGTGCGTGTCCTGTTCAGAAAGGGTGCCAACGCGAACTATTTCCTCGTAACGGAGCGGTGCAACCACCTGTGCTTGATGTGCTCCCAGCCACCCAAAGACGTTGACGATCGCTGGTTGGCGCGGGAGATTTTGGATGTGCTGCCCTTGCTGCCCGCAACGACCCCGTTTCTCGGGATCACTGGCGGTGAGCCGACGCTGGTGGGTGAGGACTTTTTTGACATTTTGTCATCAGCTCGTGACCACCTTCCTTCTACGCCGGTTCATATTCTTTCCAATGGCCGGACATTTAAGGACAAGGCCTTCTCGCATCGCTATCAAGCAATCGGGCATCCTCGTCTTTCCGTTGGCATACCGATCTACTCAGCGGACCCGGAAGTGCACGACTATGTGGTTCAATCCAAAGGCGCTTTCGATGAGACCATCCGCGGGATCATGAACCTGAAGTCCGTCGGGGCTGAGGTTGAGATACGAGTTGTCGTTCACAAGCAGACCTATGAAGGTCTCGCCGACCTGTCAGATTTCATTTTTAGAAACCTCACCTTCGTAGACCACGTGACGTTCATGGGGCTGGAGATCACTGGCTTCACAAGGGCAAATATGGATAAGCTCTGGATAGACCCGTACGACTATCGAAGTGAGTTGCGGGCGGCTGTGCAATATCTGGCTGCGGCTAGGATCAATGTTTCAGTCTACAATCACCAGCTCTGTCTTCTTGATGGCTCCATCCATCAGTACGCAAAACGCTCGATCAGCGATTGGAAAAATGAATACGCCGATGAGTGCAGAGGTTGCTCCCTACGCAATAAGTGTGGCGGCTTCTTTTCATCCAGCAGCCTCGCAAAGAGCTCTCACATCGCGGCGTTCCAATAATAGAACACCGATGTGCATCGGGACTTTCACGAAACCCGATTCAAAAGCTAAGGCCGTCCAATGCGAAGCTACTTGAGAAACTTTCTCGCGCTAATTGTCATCCTCAGCTTCACGACAGCGTCAATCGCAGATGATTTCAATGCCATTCTATTCGGTCATTCAGTCGAAATTTACGGCGAGGCCGAGGAGACGATGCACCTTGATGGAAAGCCGACCATTACAGACGGTAGACTCACAATCGACGAAATCACAATTGTGAACGGAATTCCAACATTGGTCGGCAACAGCCTGTCCGGCGGCAACGCTTGCGAAGGCTCACCCTTCATTGTTTCGTTCCCCCCTAGCGGCCAGCCTCGCATTGACGGGCCGATCGAGGGAGCCGACTGCGCCTTGGTAACCCGCAAGGTTGAAGACACTGCGATTACTTTTTCCACAGCTCCAAGTGCCGGAAGGGTAGGCAAGATATGGGTCTGGACGCCCTCCACTGGCCTTGCTGAGCAGGCGTCCGTTGAAATGCAGCCTGATTTGACTAAGGGCTTCGCGACCTTGCGAGAGCGCACTGTCAAACACCCGTCTGACCTTTTCAGCTACGGGGAAATTAGCAGTGCCATCAGCGACCTCCTCGGCCCCGACCTCGGTGCCTACCGGGAAACGCTTGATGGGACGGGCTCCGGCAAATTCGTCGGCGACGACTATGTAGGAACGGCTTGCACCCCGCATATGTGCGGCCTTCAGGAGGCATTGGTTTTCGTGTCCGCAAAAGAACATCGCGTCTACGCGGCGTGGAAACCGGATCAAAAGAAGATAGAAGTCCGGCCGCCTCTAGATGATTGGCCGGACAAGGCTCGGGTCGAACTGGCAACGTGGGCGCGAAAATGGATGTAGCTCGGATTTGAGGTGATAATCTTGCAGCTGAGATATCCGTTAGCCTTTACAATCGCGGCCTGCGTCGTTTGCGGTCCGGTGTTGGCCCAATCAGCCATGGAACACCACCTCTGGCAAGATAAGCGTAAATTCGATCCCTATAGTCGTACGGCAGAGTCAATCACCGGAACGATACGGCTCTCGGGAAATCCAGATTTCGCCATCCCGGGCAGCAAGCTGGCGATCACATTCGGAAACGGCAAAAAAGTTGGTCTGACCTCGGTGGGCGCATCTTGGCGTCAGTGGGACGAAACGGGCGATAAAAAAGCGACCGCGGAAGTTTTCAAATTGTCGCGGGATCCGGGTGCTCTTAGAAACGGCAACACGCTTTGCGGTGATCCGAAATCTGACCCAGCCCAGTACGTCGTGTTTTTCGAAAGATCGTCGTCTGGTGGTCCCCTGCTGCTTGGGATGGCGGTCTTTGGATCGAAAGACACTCCGCACGACATCAATAGCCCAAACCTCTGCGGCACTTTCAATTATTCTACAGACTGAACCGGCCGTCTGGCCGATTGGGGCCGCTGCGAGTGATTAGAGTACTTTGGAGTATCATTGGGGACGACTATGAAGTTTTTCAGGTACGTATCTGCAGTCTTGGCCATCGCTATCTCCGCTTCAGCAGGATGGGCCGATGACCACGATCCCATCTACTACGGAAGTCGGGCCGGTATGCAGCTTACCACAGTGTCGACGGAAGGCATCGGCACGGCAAACGCCAAGATTCACGTACGGCACACGCCCAAGGATGCCAAAGCCTTCTGTGTCCAATATAACTCGGACTACTCGATGGCTTGCGTCAAGCAGACAATGGCTTTGGTCAAAATCGACGATTATGTGACCGGTAATTGCGTCAAACGGACTTGGTTGGATCTATCGAACGAAAAGTTCGCGTTCCTCGGCCCCGCCAAGAAGTCAGACGAAATGATCGCCGATTACGCTATAAAGCGCGTCAAAACTGGCGAGATTCTCGACGGCACAACGGCTTCGGGATACTGGGTCGAGCTCGGCATTTTCCAGCACCTCTGTCCCGGAATTGCGAAGTAACATGCGTTGGAGGCTTTGCGCGTCGCTTTCGCTCGGCATCTTTCTCGGTCTAGCCGGGATGGTGCAAGCTGCCGAGGTGAGGTTTGTCGGGAAGGTCGAGCACAAAGGAAGTGAGGCGGTAGGTTTTCGACTTGAAGGCGAGATCAATGATACTGACTCCGCTAGCGTCAAGGTCGCATTGGCGAAAGCCGGGATCTCAAATGATGGCGAGGTCTGGCCAAGAATTGTCGTCGAACTCAACAGCTCGGGTGGATCTTATCAGGCTGGGCTCGACTTAGCGCTGCTCTTCCGCAGGTTAGGGCTGGCGACAGTTGTCAAATCTGGAGACCATTGTTTTTCCGCCTGTGCGCTGGCTTTCCTTGGCGGCACTCAGCGGGCAACGGATCCGACACCAGCCCCCGAGGATGGACCTATCCCGGACCAGCTTCCGGATCGTTCAATCGCACGTGACGCCTTGCTTGGTTTCCACGCTCCGTATCTCGCCCTGAGCGGGTCTTCATACACTGCTGACAACGTCTCAGAGGCGTATACCGCTGCTGTCTTGGGAATTTCGCGGTTTATAGCCACTGCCGACCATTTGTATGTGTCTACCGCCGAATTGCCGAAACTTCTCAAACCGACACGAGATGACCTCTATATGGCGGACAACGTTGATGCGGTCAGATTTCTAGGAATCGACTACATCGACTATGCCCTGCAGATTCGCGACCTTAAGGGCATTACACCATCGATGATCCTGAACGCCTGCGTAAATCGATACTACCATCTCCGAGGGCGAAGCAGCCTCGCCGGGTACGGAATGGCAGCCTCTGTCAGAGAAGAATTTGTCGAAGGCTCGAAACTCCTTGAGAATGGTGAGGAGAAGGAGGTCTTCGGCGTCCGGCGCATCAAGTACGGCGAGCGTTCAACAAATGTGGTGTTCACACCGATAGCGAAAACCGACGATGGTAGAAGTTTTGTCTGGTGCCTGTTTGGTCCCGTCGGATCTGATGCCACAACGATCTACAAGCCCGCCGGAACGGTTGAGGAGCTGTTTGCAGAACTGAGGAACGGAAGCGGGCAATGGTGGGAGTTCTCCAGCTCGCAAACAACTATGAAAATTGGTCATACCGACCCGATTGAAACAATGATGCGGGTCCTCGACATGGTACCGCCCGAGACAAAACTAAATGACGTTGGCAAGATTGTGGGGCAGTACCAAGCAGATGAAATGAATATCCCGTCGCCATAAACAGCGGCAAATGATAGCAATCTTTTCAACCTGCAGGGGCCGGTCAATAGGAGCGGGCCAATAACGTTCCGACATTACGTATACCAGATAATTACGAGCCGACCCAACACTTCGACCGAGTAGTCAAAGAGGCCTTTTCCTTTCGGTTGACAGGTGCTCTTTAACGACCACACCCAACAAAGCAGGAAACCTGTAATATTGGCTCGGAGAGTGCTACACAACGGAGATTCGCATGTGGGAGCAGGATAGGCATGGGTGAGACTGCGGGTATAGCGCAAATTGCAGAGATAATTTCCGACCAGATTTTTGCCGAGTTTCTCTGGACAAAAATTGGACCAGTCAACGTTGATTTCAAATGCGATAATTACGAGAGCCACAAGGTAGCTACGCATCCAACCGATGTCGTCTTTTATTACGATGAGCCTTACGACGACGTTACAACCTATGTTCAATGCGATCTCAAGAGCTACGCTGCCGCTTCGATCGGGCGGTCACAAATCGAGAAAGCCATTGTTAGCCTTTCCGCTCAGGTCGCTTGCGCAGAGATAAGCGCCGAGTGGCAAGAGCGATATGTGCACAAGCACAAGGACTTCTCAGTCTCAGGTCTCCTATTCATCTACAATCATGACGGAGGGTACGATCGGACATTTAGTGATAACCTTGAGAAATTGGACTTTGACGACCTACACACTCCCAAGAATGGAAAATTGGTCGTTCTTGGTCCCGCCGAAATTCATTGGCTCAATAATGTCAGCCAAGAAATACTACGAATGAGAGGGAGATCAGGGGCGGCGCGACTACCAGATCGAGGAGCTTGCTCTTTTTTTTACCCGCAGACGGTGCGCCGTGCACAGCTCCGCGGAAAACAGCGATGCGCCGCGTCGTTGGAAATGCTTACCGGCCCGTGGATTATTTTGCAATATGACGGAAACAGCGAGAGAAAAGCGGGGTTGGTGGTGTTTTACAGACCACCCGGTGAAACGGTTGATGAATTCCTCTACCTATTGGATTATATGCGCCAGCATGGATTGTTTGACCTTGAGCGTCAAATATTCATTCGCTCTATAGACAAAGCGGGCACGTCGCTACAAAATTTTCAAAAGGCACGGCTTCATTATATAGAAGCTATGGGCGCGACCGATGAAGGGAAGAATAGCCTATTGGACGTCTTAAATAACATACGATTCGAGCTGATAAACAATGTAATATCGACATTCTCCGAGATCCAGATAGGAATGTCATATGACGGATAAATTGCCTTTTTTGGCAGCTACAGACAAAGATATATTTGACTTGCTCATGTCATCTAAGGGGAGAATGAGCGAAGGTGTGCTACGTGGAATCGCGCTAACCCGAGGAATTATCTATTCTCCCAAAACTGACCGAGAGCGGCTTGCCAGTGATATTTCCATCCTGCCTCATGATTTTGCCTCGTTGACCAAACTGATCGAGAGACGCGAATATCAGAATAGAAACGAGAAGAGGGCTTACGTGGACGTGCCTGTGTCTCTTACTCATGACGAGATTAGTGAAGTCGTGCGAAGTTATAAGGAAGAGTTTGCAGGTGAGGATGAGTTGACCACTCAGCAACGGAGATTGAGAGAAGTCCAGCTGAATGTCGCATACGATGAAATAGACTATTCGAAGACAAGATTAATACAGAGGCAACGAAGAGACGCAAACATCGAGTTTATCTTGGAGAGTGATCGAACTACGATAAGGATGCCTGCAACGGAAAAGGCGAGAGGTGTCGTTGATCGATTGATTAAAAAGATTAGTCAACTTAAGCTTCAGTCTCTTACACCTAAGGATTTGTCACTGGATGGATTGACGGCGGATCAACGGACTACTTTTTTTATGAGTATGCTTCGAAATATTCCCGGATACCAGTTGCAGACGGTCGTTAGCATAAAATGCGCATCGGGCGACGATGACGTCGGCGAAGACCTTGAGATGGATATCGAAGAGAAGGAGCGCGCGGTCGAGAGCGAAATCGTCGGCAAAATAAACAGCGTCGCTCTAAGCGGTATGAACCTCTTGCAGTCTGAGGAATATCAGTCGCTCAAAAAGAATGGGTTTTTCATCACAGCGGTAACTTGGAGGGCGCTTCAAACAGAGAGGCCTAATGATCTCATGCAGTTCGACGTTTCATTTGACGAGCCTCGCCAAGGCAAAGGTTTTAAATTTGGGGTCAGGATCGCTCGGCGACTGACTGACGGAACTCCCACTTCCGACTTCAAACCCCTTGACCCAAATAGGCAGCCCGCGCTTTGGAGTCTGGTGGAGCGCACATCGGCAAACGCACTCGATGAGATTATTGCTTCAGGAGCTCCCGTTCAAGAACCCGCTGAAAGAGTGACAGCGGCATGACCCGGCGTAGATGGCTCCGTGTCCGCTGGCCTTTCGATATGAGAACATTGGCGGAGAGGCTGAGAGCAATACCCTTCACGGCTGCAACACAAAACGGCTTCATTTTGGATCGGGTGCGGCCCAACTCTTTGGAGGGGCGGTTTATCGAGCGCCAAGATATCAGTCAGATTGTGGAGAGT
>NZ_RZRP01000210.1:0-8178 GCF_003997795.1 Mesorhizobium sp. M7A.F.Ca.US.005.03.2.1
CCGTCACCCTGCTTCAGGATCCGGACTCACGCATCGCCGGCGCGGAGGTGGAGAGCAAGGGCCGGCGCACGAAGATCGTCGCGCGCCGCGGCGTCGTCATCGCAACCGGCGGCTTCGAATGGGACGCCGAGATGCGCGCACGCCACTTCCCCGGCGCCTTCGACCGGATCGGCAGCCCGCGCGGCAATGAGGGCGACGGCCAGAAGCTTGCGGCTTCCGTCGGCGCGCAATTGGACCGCATGGATCAGGCGAACGTCTATCCCTGCCTGCCGACGCGCTACCAGGGACAGTCGCACGGCTTGCCGATGACCTTCCAGGCCGAGCCGCATTCGATCGTGGTCGATCGCGAGGGAAAGCGCTTTGTCAGCGAAAACGCCTTCAACATCGGCGAGGCGATCGATGCGCGCGGACCGGATGGCGAGCCCGTCCATCTGCCCTGCTATCTCGTTGGCGATAATCGTTTCCTCAAAACCTCGCTGCCTTTCCGCTGGTATGCCTCCTACGAGCGCGACTGGATCAAGAAGGCCGATACCATCGCTGGCCTTGCCGCCAAGCTCGGGTTGCCGGCGGCGGCGCTGGAGGAGACGATCGCGCGCTGGAACGGCTTTTGCGAGAACGGGCACGATGCGGACTTCCACCGCGGCGATAATGGTTGGGAGGCATACAAGGCGCATGGCCCCGAGAACCGGCTGAAGCCGATCGACAAGGCGCCCTACGTCGGCATGACGATCAATCGCTCGATCCTCGGCACCAAGGGCGGGGCCCGGACCAACGAGCGGGCGCAGGTGTTGAGACCGGACGGCTCGATCATTCCCGGCCTTTATGCGGCAGGGCTTGCGATGGCCAACCCCATCGGCACGCGCGCCGTAGGGGCCGGCACCACGCTCGGCCCGAACCTGACCTGGGGCTTCATTGCGGCCGAGACGATCCTGCATCAGTACAGGTGATCGCGGAAGCCTACATGGCAGACGTCACCGAACCCCAGAAGCACACCGGAGGCATGGGGGTGATCGCCGGAGCCTACGGTCTTGCACGATCGCCGGTGTCGCCCTGGCCTGAACGTCCCGGAAGCGCTTCATGATCATTATTCGGCTGTCGCCGTGAATTGCAGGGAGCCGTAGGGGTGTTGGTGGATGTTTCGTCTTCGCCATCTAGCGGATTGGTTTTTTGATAGTTACGCCCGCTTGTCGTCCGGATGGCCAAGCTCGCAGAACCACCCGCCCAGATACTTCACCGATGGCGCCTTGGGATCCGGAATCTGCGTCTTCGCCTCGACCGCTGCGCGGAATGGCTCGGCGCTGTCTTGCGGGATGAACCCCAGATGGTTGGCGCCGCTGTTGTCGACCATTTTCAGCTTGTTGTCGGATATGCCGAACGAGATTGTGTGCCCGACGCGCGGCGCCGTCAGTGCTGCTTCGACCAGACGCACGCAGTCGGCGAAGGAAAGATACGACCACAGCATGCGTCGGTCGGCCGGTTCGGGAAAGGACGAGAAGATACGCAGGCAAGCCGTCTCAATGCCGAACTTGTCCCAGTAGAGCCGGCTCAGGCTTTCGACGAAATTCTTCGACACGCCGTAGAGGCTGTCGGGGCGCACCGGCGCATCGACGCCGATATGGGCTTCGACTTCATGATAGCCGATGGCATGCACCGAGGAAGCATAGATAATCCGCTTCACGCCGTGTTTCCGGGCGCCTTCGTAGATGTGGTAGGATCCGCGAATGCTGGAATCCAGGATCGTTTGCCATTCGCATTCAAGCGGCGCACCGCCGAAATGCACGATCGCGTCGCAGTCCTTGGTGGCCGCGATTGTCGCCTCCATGTCGGCGAGATCGAAGACCGCTTCTTCCTCGTGAGGAGCAAGATCGCCGAACGGTTCGCGACCCGCCAGGCGGATCGTTTTTGCCAGCGGCACCAGCCCCTTTCGCAGTTCCGAGCCAAGCCGGCCGGCGGCGCCGGTGATCAGGATGCGTTCGTAATGCGGCATGGTCTACTCCACTTGCGCGACGGCGGCGTTGATCCGCGCGATCGCCTCGGCAAGCACCTCCTCGCTGGTGGCGGTGGAGATACGAAAATAAGGTGAAAGTCCGTAGGCAGTGCCCGGCACCGAGGCCACGCGGCCTTCGTTCAGAAGATAGGTCGCCACCGCCGTATCGTCCTCCAGCATGACGCCTTTTGGGGTCCTGCGGCCGATCAGGCTGGCGCAACCGATATAGGCATAGAAAGCTCCTTCCGGCGGCGGCAGCGTCAGGCCGTTGATGCGCCTTATGCCATCGACGACCAGGTTCCTGCGCGCCTCGAATGCATCGCGGAAACGAGCCACCTCGTCCTGCGGGCCATTCAGTGCGGCGACCGTCGCCGCCTGGGCAATCGAGCAGACCGAAGTGACCGACTGGCTCTGGATGATCGACATCGCCTTGACGAGTGGTGCCGGGCCGGCTGCATAACCGACACGCCAGCCGGTCATCGCATAGGCCTTGGCCACGCCGTTGACGATGAGGCTTCGGTCCTTGAGGTCAGGGCAGGCCTTGCCGAAGGATACGAATTCGCGGTTATCGAAGATGATGTGCTCATAGATCTCGTCCGACAGGATGAGCACCTGCGGATGCCTGGCAAGGACAGCGCCAAGCGCCTTGAGATCGTCGGCCGAGTAGACCGCTCCGGATGGATTGCCGGGCATGTTCAGGAACAGCCACTTGGTTCTCGGCCCGATCGCCTTTTCCAAGAGTTCGGGCGTCAGCCTGAAGCCGCCGCTTTCCCTGCATTCGACCGTGACGGGCGTGCCGCCTAGCAGCTTCACCATCTCAGGATAGGAGACGAAATAGGGCGCGGGCAGGATGGCCTCGTCGCCGGGTTCCAGCGTCGCCATCAGCGCGTTGAAGATGATCTGCTTGGCGCCGTTGGCCACGACGATGTCGTCGGCCGTGTAGTCCAGTCCGTTCTCGCGCCTGAACTTCCCGGCCACGGCCTCGCGCACTTCCGGTGAGCCGGCTGCGGCGGTGTAGAGGGTCTGGCCCGCTTTGGCGGCTGCATAGGCCGCTTCGATGATGTGGGCAGGCGTCGGAAAATCAGGTTCGCCAAGGCCAAGGTCGATGACGTCGACGCCTTTGGCCCGTAGCGCCTTGGCCGCCTGCGAGGCGGCCATCGAAGCCGACGGCTTGACCACGGACAGGCGCGAGGAAATGTAGCTCATCGGCTTTTCTCCGAAATATAGCCCCTGGACACGTCCTGTGCCCGCGCCTCCGTACTGCGCCTGGAGGGATCGCCATAGCCGCCACCGCCAGGAAGTTCCAGCACCAGACGACGCCCTGCCGGAACGTGCTGCCAGCCCTTCGGGCGCATCAGCGTGCCATCGTCGAGCCTGACGATGCCGGCTATCCCGTCCTTGCCGCCATCGCGTCCCTTGGCCGGATGCCTGACCCGGTCGAACATGGCGGAAAAATCGAACTCGTGGCCTTCAGTGGCCGCGATTTCGAGGATCTGGCCGAGGCCGCCGCGAAATTCCCCGTCGCCGCCGGAATCGGGACGCAGTTCCTTGCGCCAGATGACGATCGGCCCGGTGTGCTCGGTCGCCTCGATCGGCATGGTATGGACACCGGACGGAAAGGCGGTGGCGGACAGCCCGTCCAACGTCGGGCGGGCCCCCATGCCGCCGGAATTGAACATCAGCACCTCGGCGCGGCGTCCATCGCTCCCGGCGACCGGCCTGACCGAGATGTGGATGTTCCACAGTGCCGCCGCCCCTTCGGCAAGGATCTGGCCCGGCAGCGCCTTGGCCAGCGCGCCCAGCACCAGATCGGGCACCATATGGCCGATGACGTGCCGCAGGGAGACCGGCGCCGGCCGCGGGGCGTTCAGGATGTTGGTCGGCGACGATATAGTGAACAGAGCAAGCGAGGCCGCATTGTTCGGGATCTCCGGCGCCACGACGCATTTCAGGGCGTAGCAGGCATAGGCCTTGCTGTAGATGATCGGAACGTTGATGCCCCATCGGCTTGTCGGATCGGTGCCGGAGAAATCGACATTCAAATGGTCGTCCTCAATCGAGACAGCTGCCACCAGCTTGACCGGCGTATCGTAGCCGTCGGTCACCAACTCGTTCGACCAGGTGCCTTTCGGCAGCGCCTTGATGCGCTCCAGCGTCGCGTCATGCGTGCGCGTGAAGATGAACTCTCCCAGCCTGTCCAGCGATGCCAGGCCGATCTCCTTCATCATGTCGACCAGGCGGCGATGGCCGACCTCGTTGCAGGCGGCCAGCGAATAGAAGTCGCCGACGACCTGGTTCGGCTCGCGCACATTGGCGCGCAGGATCTTCACCAGATCGAGGTTCACCTTGCCGCGCTCGGCGAACTTCATGATCGGGATCTGGATTCCTTCCTCGTAGACTGACTTGCCGTCGGCGCCGAAGCCACGTCCGCCAACATCGACCACGTGCGCGGTGCAGGCGAAGAATGCCACCAGTTCGCCGTTCAGGAACGAGGGCGAGACCATGGTGATGTCATGGAGATGGCCGGTGCCTTTCCAGGGATCGTTGGTGACATAGGTGTCGCCCTCGTACATCTCCTCGCGCGGGATCTCGTTCATGAACTGCAGCACGGCCTCGGCCATGGTGTTCACATGCCCGGGCGTACCGGTCACGGCCTGCGCCAGCATCTCGCCGCGCGGATTGAACACGCCGGCCGACAGGTCGCCCGATTCACGCACCGACGTGGAGAAGGCCGTACGCAACAGGGTCAGCGCCTGCTCCTCGACCACCGAAATCAGGCGATTC
The DNA here is from genome assembly GCF_003997795.1 of Mesorhizobium sp. M7A.F.Ca.US.005.03.2.1. NCBI lineage: Bacteria > Pseudomonadati > Pseudomonadota > Alphaproteobacteria > Hyphomicrobiales > Phyllobacteriaceae > Mesorhizobium > Mesorhizobium sp. M7A.F.Ca.US.005.03.2.1. The sequence goes on from NZ_RZRP01000210.1 coordinate 4,772, forward strand.
CACATCACCTGCATGCGGATTTCCAAGATGTCGCTCATGCCTGGACCCCTTTGCGGATCAGGAGGATCGACCCGTCGCTCTGTAGCGCGGCATCGAAGAGAGTGGTGACGACCGTCGACGTCTCACGCTCGACGATCACCGCCGGACCGCTGATGCGATCCCCTGGCGAAAGGTCGGCGCGTTCGATGATGGCTGAAACCTGGACGGTTCCGGTCGCCGGATCGAAAACCTCGCGCGTTTGCGAAGCGGCGACGGTCCTGGTCCCCATGGTGATCTCGTGCCTTGCGGGCGCCGGCCGCACGTCCTGCGCCTTGACCGACCAGGTGACGATCTCGATTTCCAATCCGTCGAGGCCATCAATGGCACGGCCGAAGAAGCGCGCATAATTGTCCCGGAAGGCGTCCTTGAGGCTCACCTCATCGGCGGGCTTGAACGCCCTGTCGGGCAGCGGCACCGGGATTTCCCAACCCTGGCCGGCATAGCGCATGAAGGCGGTGATCTCGCGGGTGATGGCATTGTTCGTGCCGGCTCGCACGAAGCTCTCGGCGGTCGTCTTCAGCCCGTCGAGCAGCGCATTCACCTCGCATGCATCGAAGCGCGACAGCCGCATCAGCTTGGAAGCCAGCGCCTCGTAGCCGAACGGCGCCTTGAGGAAACCGATGGCCGAGCCGACGCCGGCGCCTTGCGGGACAAGGCACTGTTCGACGCCAAGCTTCTCGCACAGCCGCGCCGCATGCAGGGGCGCTGCACCGCCAAAGGCGATCATGACATTGTCGGAGATGTTCTTGCCGTTTTCCACCGCATGGACGCGGGCGGCATTGGCCATATTCTCGTCGACGACCTCGCAGATGCCGAAGGCGGCGGAAACGGAATTGAGTAAAAGCCGGGTGCCGACATCGCGGGTGATCGCCTGCTCCGACGCCTGAGTGTCGAGCCTGATGGCGCCGCCGGCGAAATTGTCCGGGTCGAGCTTGCCCAGCACCAGGTCGGCATCGGTGATGGCCGGGCGGCTGCCGCCGCGCCCGTAGCAGGCGGGACCGGGTTCGGACCCGGCACTTTCCGGGCCGGTCTGGATGCGGCCCATGGCGTCGACCCAGGCGATCGAGCCGCCGCCGGCGCCGACCGTGTGCACCGCCACCATCGGCACATGGATCGGCATGGCATATTCGATCTCGATCTCGTTCGAGACGGCCGGCTCGGCATTGCGGATCAGCGCCACGTCGGTCGAAGTGCCGCCCATGTCGTAGGTGACGAGGTTTTCGAAGCCGGCACGTTTTCCGGTGTAGGCGGCGGCGATGACACCCGAGGCCGGACCGGACATGACAGTCTTGGCCGATTCACGTGTGACGAAGCGGGCCGAGATCATGCCGCCATTGCCGTTCATGATCAGGAAGTCGCGGGCATAGCCTTTTGCAGCCAGTTCCTTGCGCAGCCGCTCGACATAGCGCTCGAGGATCGGCTGCACCGAGGCGTTGACCGAAGCGGTGACGCCGCGCTCGAACTCGCGCGCCTCCGACAGCAGCGCATGGCCTGCCGTGATGTAGCCGTTCGGCCAGAGCTCGGCGGCAATTTCGGTGGCGCGCCGCTCGTGCGCCGGATTGGCGTAGGAATGCAGGAAATGGATGACGAGGGATTCGCAACCGGCCGCGATCAGCGTCTGCACCGCCTCGCGCATTTCGGCCTCGTCGAGCGGTGTGCGTATCGCACCCGACGCTTCGACGCGCTCCGACACTTCGAGCCTGAGATTGCGCGGGATGATCGGCACGAAGCTGCCGGTCATGCCATAGGCCTGCGGCCGCGTGCGCCGGCCAAGCTCGATCACGTCGCGAAAACCGCGCGTGGTGATCATGCCGGTTTTCGCCAGCCGGCGTTCGAGCACCGCATTGGTGGTGGTGGTCGTGCCATGCACGATGAGGTCGATGCCGTCGATCGGAAATCCGGTGGCGCCGAGCGCCGAAACGACACCGAAGGCCTGGTTGTCGACCGTGGTCGGCGTCTTGGCCAGATACACCCTGCCGCCATCGCTTCCGTCGATCAGGAGCAGGTCGGTGAAGGTGCCGCCGACATCGATACCGGCAACGACATTTCCCTGGGGATCGCGCGCTTGCGCCGAAATATTCTCTTCCATCGTCGAAACCCGAAATGCGCGGACTACGGATATGCGTCAGTTTGGAAAGCTGTTTTAAGGGAGCATCTTGACGCAAATATCGTTTGTATACTAATAAATTCCGGACACAAGAGCTTGCCGCTTTGGAGTGTGCGAACAGCACGCCGGGACCTGAATGGTCCGGGCGCGCAAGTGAAGGTTTGGCGCCCGCGTCCGTGAGCTGGGCCAGAAGGTTGGATTTGATGAACACCACATCCGCTCTCAATACCGTCGGCGCCCGACCGCTGCAGTTCCCGATTCCGGCCAATGTCTATGCCGAAACCGTGGTCTCGGTGAAGCACTACACCGACCGGCTGTTCTCGTTCCGCATCACCCGTCCGCAGTCGCTGCGCTTCCGCTCCGGCGAGTTCGTCATGATCGGCCTGCCCAATGCAGAGAAGCCGGTGTACCGCGCCTATTCGGTGGCGAGCCCAGCCTGGGACGAAGAGCTGGAATTCTTCTCGATCAAGGTGCCGGACGGCCCGCTGACTTCGGAGCTGCAGAAGATCCAGGTCGGCGACACCGTCATCATGCGCCAGAAGTCGACCGGCACGCTGGTGGTCGACGCACTGACGCCGGCCAAGCGGCTGTTCATGATCTCGACCGGCACCGGCATCGCGCCCTTCGCCAGCCTGCTGCGCGACCCCGACACCTACGAAAAATTCGATCAGCTGATCCTGACCCATACCTGCCGCGACAATGCGGAACTCACCTACGGCCAGGAGCTGGTCGCAGCACTTGAAAGCGACCCGCTGATCGGTGAACTGACCACTGGGCGCGTCACGCTCTACAATTCGACGACCCGCGAGGAATCGGCACGCATGGGCCGCATCACCGCGCTGATCGGCTCCGGCAAGTTCTACAGCGATCTCGGCATCGACAAGCTCAACCCGGAAACCGATCGGATCATGATCTGCGGCTCGATGCATATGCTGAAGGACGTCAAGGAACTAGCCGAAAGCCTCGGCTTCGAGGAAGGCTCGCTGAGCCATCCGGCGACTTTTGTCGTCGAGCGCGCCTTCGTCGGCTGAGCCGCACCAACATCTCGGAAGTCTACGTTTTTGACCGCACGGTCAAAAATTGCTGCTTTCGCCGCCTTTTTCGGTTATGACCGCCCGCAGGACTCGTGAAGTAGGGCTTCACGGGCTATCTTCGGCACACGTCGCTGAATGAAAGGGCAGGAGATGAGCAGCACAATCCGCGAAGCCGATGTCGGCTCGGCCAAGGTGACGCCGCTGCCGGCGCGTGCCGCCGCCAATAC